>NZ_JAHAJN010000005.1 GCF_018372215.1 Negativicoccus succinicivorans
TCATATCTCTCCGTTCGACTTGCATGTGTTAGGCACGCCGCCAGCGTTCGTCCTGAGCCAGGATCAAACTCTCCATGATAGTTTGATTGCTCATTTGTTTGCCTTGTTGCCAAGGACTTTTTGTAATTGACTCGGGTCTGATATCAGACCCGCACATTGGCGTTAATTCTTTGCATTGTTCAGTTTTCAAAGAACCGCGTCGCTTCATGCGACTTGATTATGATAGCATCTCTTTTTTCTGGTGTCAAGCCTTTTCTTCACCTTTTTTTCAAGTTCTCAGACAGGCCCTACAACCATCGAATCGTTGATGCTTGATTATCATATCACGCAAAATATACGTTGTCAAGAAACAGTCAACATTCACTCGTCGCTTTCTTACACAAAAAAGACGCCTGTACAGGCGTCTTTTTTGATTTGCCTTTAAAAGTATCGCAACCAAATATATACTTGCCCGACAAATACGGTAAAGAGCATCATCGGAAAACCGACTATAAAGTATTTTTTAAAACTCATATCGTAACCGTTTTGCGCTGCCAAGGCCGCAATAATAACCCCCGGCGAAGAACCGATAATCGTGCCGTTCCCGCCATAGCAGGCACCGATGGAAAGCGACCACCACAATACATTGGGGTCCAGTCCCATCACGTTTTCCATTTCCTTAATGATAGGAATCATGGTAGCAGTAAACGGAATGTTGTCCACAAAAGCGGACGCTATGGCGCTGATCCAGAGAATCAGCGAAGATGTCATTTCGATATCGCCCTGCGTCTGTTCTACTGCCCATTTCGCGACCCAACCGATAACGCCGGTAGCCTCAATACCACCGACAAGAACAAAGAGGCCGATAAAGAAGAAGATGGTGCTCCAATCCACACCGCTCAACGCTTCCTCCGGCGTCTCGCCTGTAAAAACCATCATGGCAATCGCGCCGGTAAGAGCGATAGTCGCCGTTTCGAATCCAATCAAATTATGAATGGCAAACCCGAACACCGTTAAAACCAGGACGGTTAGCGAAATATGGAATAACCGCCAATCGGCGATCTGTTTTTTCGGATCCAGTTTGTCTAAAAGCGATTTTTCAAAAGGTTCATGTTTAAGTTCTTTATGAAAAATAAGCAGTAAAGAAGGTACACAGAGAAGCAGCACTAATACAGCGACCGGACCGGTGTTGGTAACAAAGTCCATAAACGTTAATCCGACGGCGCTGCCGATCATGACGTTCGGCGGGTCGCCTACCATAGTTCCTGTACCGCCGATATTGGAAGCCAGAATTTCCATGATCAGAAAAGGATAGGCATTAAGACGCAAGAACTTTGTTAACGAAATAGTGATCGGCGCGATTAAGAGTACCGCTGTAACAACATCCAAGAACGCTGCCGAAATCGCTGTCAAAAATGCAAACATCAACATCAGCAGCAGCGAACGGCCTTGTGTCAATTTGACGGCCCAAATGGCGAACGCTTCGAACATCCCTGTTTTTTTAACGACAGCAACGATCATCATCATCCCGATTAAAAGACCGAGTGTATTGAAGTCTATAAAACGGGTGATCGCCATTTCCTGCGTGACAAAGCCCACCAAAATCATTGTCATGCCGCCGACCAGTGAAACAATTGTTCGCGGCCACTTCTCCGTCATGATTACAGCGTAAGTTATCACAAATATTAAGATCGACACTGTAAACGCACTAAACACTCCGCCTCAACCCCTCATGATAATATTTTATGATATTATTAAAAATATTTTCATCTAATACCATGCACGTCTTATATTGTATAATTTAACGATTGAACTGTCAACGGAAACAGGCCAATTGCCTATTATCAGTAGACAATAATTACCTATAAGTAAAAAGCCTCTGCTAAGCAGAGGCTTGATGTGGTGATCCATCCGCGACTCGAACGCGGGACACCCTGATTAAAAGTCAGGTGCTCTACCGACTGAGCTAATGGATCATACTGGCAGGGGTAGGTGGATTCGAACCACCGTGTGACGGAGTCAAAGTCCGTTGCCTTACCGCTTGGCGATACCCCTATGGGGTGAGTAGTGGGAGTCGAACCCACGCATAACGGAGCCACAATCCGCCGTGTTAACCACTTCACCATACCCACCATGCCCGAATAAATCGGAACAGTTAATAGTTTACCATCTTGTTTGGTTACTGTCAATATTTATTTAGAATCGGTCATCGGCGGTACGTCCCCTGTTGTCAGGCGGCGTACAAATTCCGGCAGCACAAATGCAGCTTTACCGACCTCTGTATTGTAGTAACGACAATGCTGCAAATTAGGAGTTCTCCATTCCGCCGCCAAAGGATCCCGCGTTTTGGCTCCCAACGTAAACGAATGGTAGCCGCTGGGATACAATGGAACCGGCGCCGTATACAAACGAGTCACCGGAAAGCTTTTCGCCACCGCCTGTTGAACATTCCCAATTAAGCGTTGATGAAAAAATGGCGATTCTGTTTGCTGCACCATGATGCCGTCTGCCTTTAAAGCCCGTGCACAAGCGGCATAAAATTCGGCAGTAAAAAGGCCTTTCCCGGGGCCAATGGGATCCGAGCAATCGACAATAATCACATCATATTCATTCTCGGCCGCTTGCACTTTGGCAATACCGTCGCCAACGGTAACGGTTAAGCGCGGGTCATCTTGCAATAAAGAGACAGCAATCTCGGGCAAATATTTTTTAGCAACGGCAATTACAGCGGGGTCAATCTCGACCATTTCCACCGACTCGACGGTAGCATGACGCAATACTTCCCGCGCTGTACCACCATCACCGCCGCCCACAATCAGGATGCGACGCGGATCCGGATGCAGGCACAAAGGAACATGGGTAATCATTTCACTATACACCCACTCATCGGCGATGGAGGTTTGAAAAATTCCGTCTAAAATCAGCATACGGCCAAATTGCATACTGTCGGCCACGACAATATGCTGAAATTCAGACTGCTCCTCATGTAAAATTTCCCGTGCCGCAAGGGATAGTTTGACGAACGGACTTTGCTCTTCTGTGACCCACGCAGTTTGCGTTGTCGCCATCTTACGCCTCCCTATCGATTTCACCTTCTGCGGAATCCAACGCCTCCTCTTCCGCCTCTTGTACTGCTTCCGGTTCCGTTTCTTCTGCATCGGTAACGGTGAAAAGTTCTTCCTCGCTATTTTCTTCCACCTCGGACACAGCTTCATAGTTTGCCATGGCTTGGGAGGGATCCGCTACCATGGTGTCCACCAACGCTAATTGTGATTCGAGCAGCGAGCGTAATTTTGCACGAAAAACGCTGATGTCGGCCATGATTTGATTATATTGCTCCTGTGCGCTGCGTAATGAGTCTGCCGTATCACGGAGCATTTGCTCTTTCTCGGTCTCCGCTTTAGCAATGATCAATTCCGCCTCTTTACGTGCATTGACTTTGACATTCTCCGCTGTTTCCTGCGCCATCATCAACGTAGACGTCATGGTCGTTTCCATCGTTTCATAATTTTTCAATTTCGTGCGCAACATATCGGTTTCTTCTTCCATCTCCCGATGTTCACGATAAATTTTCTCATAGTCGTTTACGACTTCTTCCAGAAACTGTTCGACTTCTTCCTGAGCATAGCCGCGCAGGCCTTTGGAAAAAGTTTTATTATGAATATCCATCGGTGTTAACATTTGGTTTCCTCCCGTTACTGATATCGTTCCAAACGCAAACCGGTCCGCCCCTTACGACTGATACCGGCAATCTCTGCCACGACCAAACGACCACGCCCTCGTACTGAAATAACGTCGCCCTGTGCGACAATTTGTGCAGGCCCTTTGGCCCGTTGCCAATTGACTTGTACTTTTTCCGCACTAATGGCCGCTACCATTTTGGCGCGTGACATACCATAACCGGCAGCTCCGATCGCATCAAGACGCAACGAAGCAACCGTCGTACGGACTTCTTTTACTTTTTCTATTTTGGGAACCAGGTCGGTCAGCGGAATCTCTCGCGGCGTTACATTGACCATGGCAATCTTTTGCCAGTTTTGCAGCAGATACTGCACAATCGCGCGATCAACCACCACCTGCGCGCACGTCGGCTGCATTAAAATATCGCCGAACACTTCCCGTTCCAACCCCAGCCCCATTAGTGCTCCCAGCACATCACGGTGACCAAGCAGCCGAAAACGCGGATCCCAGCTTGCTTCCACAGCACTCAGATTCCAATCTATTTTACCGGCGAATTCCGGTCGGAAGAATGCGATTTTAATACGTTCCGCGCCATGATATCCACCGTTTTCCTCAACTTCCAAGCCGGGAAAGTGCGCGCGAATCGTGGTCGCGATCTGGCCGGCATACGGACTGACAAAATCACTGACGGCAAGCGGTCGGCGCGTCCGTACCTGATCCGCCAAATCCAAAAGTCGATTGGCTAATTCTCCATTACCCGATCCGCTAAAATAGCGGCTGATCTTTTCGCGTTCATTCATGCGTCTGCGCCAACTCCCGATCACGCTCATAGCAGGCTACAACGCCCTCGATCAAAGCCGCACGCAAACCGTTTCGTTCCATCGCCTGAATACCCGCAATCGTCGTGCCGCCGGGAGAGGTTACCTGGTCCCGCAAGATCGCTGGATGGGTATTGCTCGTCAATTGCATTTTGGCAGCACCGAACAACGTCTGGGCCGCGGCTTTGATGGCCAGCTTGCGCGGCAAGCCGATTCGTACGCCTGCATCCGCCAGCGCATCCATAATGACGTAGACATACGCGGGACCCGCACCTGCCAGCGCCATCATCGCGGTTAATTCCGCTTCGCTAACGACAACCGTTTCGCCCAACGCGGCAAAAATGGATTCTACCAGTGCGACATCGTCTTTTGCTACATCGTCCGCCGGTGCGATGGAAATCATTCCCGCGGCCACATCGACCGGTGTATTCGGCATCACACGTATGACGGACAGATTCGTTGTACCCCATTCGTGAAGTTTCGCAAGCGTCGTTCCCGCGGCAATCGACACGATGACACCCTGCGATTTCGCCGCCGCAAGTTCCGACAATACTTCTTTCACCTTGTACGGCTTGACCGCGATGATAACTACATCGCAGGCCGCAAGTGTCGACCAATCCGCTTTGTTAACACCGTAGCGTTCCGCCACTTCCTGCGTTTTGACAGGAGTATGCTCCCGCACGTAAACATCATTAGTCGCGACAACTTTGCCGGCTAAAATGCCGCGCAAAATCGCGCCCCCATGGCGCCTACGCCAATAATTCCCAGTTTTGTCATTGCTGACGACTGCCCCAGGTGGGTGCTACGTCAGCGCTTAAGTTCGGAGTTGTCGTATAGGTATAGTTTTCCGTATCGACTGTCATGTTGTTCGGCACGGCGAGGAAAATGGCATTGCTGACTTGTTCGATATGACCTTCAAGTGCATAAGTAACACCGCTGACGAAGTCAATCAAACGACGGCCGATTTCATCTTCCGTTTTTTCCAAGTTGATGACTACCGGACGATACGATTTCAAATGATCGGCAATTTTTTCAGAGTCACCGAAAGTATACGGTTCTACGACAATCATCCGATACGCTTTCGACTGCTGCACCGGTGTTGCTGCTGCCGGTGTGCGATAGTTCACACGGTCGTCTTCGTATTCTTCATCATCATCCATGTATTCATCATCATACTCGTCATGATTACCCGAAACACTATCCACCATACGATTCCAACTATCTCTCCAGCCCATTGTTCTCCTCCTTATTGTTCACGGCTACCGAAAATCGCGGTGCCGACGCGAACCAGGTTCGCTCCCTCTTCAATCGCCACTTCCATGTCATTACTCATGCCCATGGAAAGGTAGCGTATATCCTCTTCACCATAACGCTGACGCAAATCATCAAACACATTATACGCGACGCGAAAGACCGGGCGCACTTCTTCCGGATTTTCCACGAGCGGTGCCATGCACATCAGCCCGCGCAAACGGATATGAGACGCCCCCTCTACCGCGGCCAATATATCTTCATATTCCGACAATTTGAGTCCGTATTTTTGCGGTTCTTCCGCAATATTGAACTGCAGCAAAATGTCCTGCACTTTATCTATTTTCTCGGCCTGCTTTTGAATCGCCTCTAAGATACGCGCCGAGTCGACGGATTCAATTAAATCAAAATATTGCACGGCTTGTGCGGCTTTGTTTCGTTGCAGATGCCCGATTAAATGCCAGGAAATCGGTGCACCGGTATATTCCGCCTGCTTTTGTACCGCTTCCTGCACACGATTTTCGCCGACAACGGTCACTCCCAAGCGAACGGCCTCTTGCACCGCGGTAACCGGATGAAACTTGGTCACGGCGACCAATTGCACATGATCGACACGTCCCGAGCGAATCCGTGCGTTACGAATCCTTTCACGCACCGCCTCCAAATTCGCGGCGATATCCGTCATCTCATCACCTTCCTCTATTTTATTCCTTACTGTTTCACTTCCTAATATATACGACTATATCACAGATTATTATAGCAACTATTGCCAACAGTGACAAAACAAAAAGAAGAAATCGTAACAATTTCCTCTTTTTTATTGTTTTGAAAACACAGGTCATATCCATCCGCAGATGTCAACTTGCATTTGGCACCAAAAAGCACTTGCGATTGCAAGTGCTTTTTGGTTAGTCGCAAAGCTGCGCCGTCTTCGCCAGCTCCGCATCAATAGTAATTCCCAACGTGTTGGCAGCCGAACGACTGATCAACGGGGCTTGCGCTGCCGGCAACTCAATGGCAAGCGTTTGCGGTTGCGCAGTTCCTTTCAGAATTTTAACCGCCATTTTACCGGCACGATAACCGATCTGATAATAATCCACGGAAAGGGCTGCCAGTGCGCCTTCCTGCACATAACTTGCGGCCGCACCGATGACCGGAATGCGGGCGGCGTTCGTCACGTTAATCAACGTCGGTAAGGCAGATGCAATGACGTTGTCCGTCGGTACGTAAATCACATCGACACGACCGCACAATGCCTGTGCGACTTGTGCCAAATCGTTGACATTGCTAACCGTTGCCTCCGTCACACTGAGCCCTTTGGCTTGCGCTGCGGTCACAAAACTTTTCGCCTGTAACTCACTGTTGATTTCGCCGGAATTATAAATGATCCCAACCCGTTTGGCAGTCGGCAATAATCGTTGCAACAATTGTACCTGCTCCGCTTCCGGTGTCCGATCACTTGTCCCGGTGACATTCGTACCCGGCGTTGCATTTGTTTTCACGAGTTTCGCCGATTCATAATCGGAAACGGCTGTCCCGACGATCGGAATCGTCGCCGTTTCGTTCGCCATTGTCTGCGCCGCCGGTGTCGAAATCGCTCCGATCAGATGCACATTTTGGCTGACAAAACGCTGCGCGATCGCTTTCAGATTGGATTGTTCGCCTTGCGCATTTTCCTGCATAATGGTAATCGCTTTAGCGGGGTACGCTTCTTGGAGCGCTGCAACGAAACCGCGATTCGCCTCATCCAGCGACGGATGTTGCGCTATTTGAACAATGCCTACGACCGGATTGTCTGTGCCTTGCACATCCGTCGTTTTGCCGAAAAATTGAGTGCCCACCGCGACTATGCCTACCACTCCCAAAATAACTGCCCAACGTTTACTGCTCCATTGCATTTTTTTCACGCTCCCTCTAAATAAAAACGTCCCTTCGCCAAGAAGGGACGACGGGACGCGGTCGCGGTACCACCCTAATTATCAAACAAAAAAGGATGGCACCCAGGGACGGAAAACTCCGCGGTACCACCCTAATTATCATTTGATCAACTCATGACGCATTAACGACCGTCACGCCGTTCCCGCCTACTTATTTCAGCGGGAAAGCTCCGGAAAGAACTTCGGCGACCAATTCGTACCGGCTTGCACCATCCGCCGGCTCTCTGTGACTCATTGATAGCGTACTTTTTTCCTTCATTGCCATTGACTTGTAAATTTTTCATATTGTAACAAACGAAATTTTATTTGTCAAATGATTTGGTAAATATTTCTTTATATTTGCCGTAACCCGCTTCATCCAGCTGCTCATACGGAATAAATCGTAATGCGGCGGAGTTAATACAATACCGCAAACCGGTCTCTGTCGGCCCATCAGGAAATACATGTCCTAAATGCCCACCGTTGCTGCGCACTTCCGTACGGGGCATGAACGGGATGCTCGTATCGCGATGTTCGCTGACCGGCGCATCGCCAAGCGTCCGATCAAAGCTCGGCCAGCCGCAGCCGGCATCAAATTTATCTTCACTCGAAAAAAGCGGCTCTCCGGTGACCACGTCTATGTACAGTCCCGGTGCTTCCTGATCCCAAAATTCATTTTGAAACGGCGGTTCGGTCGCATTTTCTTGCGTAACACGATACTGCATATCGGTCAGATGCGCCAGTTGGCTCGGCTTTTCTTTCATAGCTCCTCCAAAAAATCACGAATCGCAGGATTTTCCTTCATCGCGGTAAGCTCTGCGTCAGTCGGTAAAGTGACTTTATCTCGCTCCTGATTAACCAGGCATAAAAAGCCGAGCGCTTCGCCGCGGTTCGCGCGAAATTGATGCCATTGCCAAGCAGGAATGGTAATCAGATCACCGAATGACACCGCCTGCACTTCATCCCCCAACAGCGCCGTGCCTTTGCCCCTAAAAATCATTACCCAATGCGTGTGTTGATGGTGCTCGAGTGTGGAATATCCGCCCGGTGCCACCTCAAAGTAGCGCCACTGGCAGGGAATATCTTCGGCACCGTCAAATAATACCTGTCGGGTAACGGAGCGAAACGGACTGTTGTCTTCTTTATATACCAATTGGGAAACATCATCCCAACGGTAATCTTTATGTTTACGAATCATGGTAACCTCCGTACATATTATCGCACAGACCTTTCTTTCTGCAAAATCGAATCCATTCATGCTATAATCAAAAAAGAATGAAAGGATGATCGGATTGGAATTTTTATTGTACCTCTTGCTGGGGGCACTCGTAGCGGCATTTGGAACATTGATCGGTGCCGGCGGCGGCATTATATTTGTCCCGCTTTTTTTATTTATGTTCCCCTGGTCACCGGCAATGATCACCGGTACCTCGCTGGCGATCGTTTTTTGTAATGCGGCCTCAGGTACTGTCGCGTACATGCGGCAAAAGCGTATTCATTACGAGGCCGCTGTGCTGTTTGCCGTTTGCACCTTGCCCGGTGCGATTTTGGGTGCGATCCTCACCGATTACTTTTCGGGCGCATTATTCAAGCTCACCTTCGGCAGTTTTTTAACGCTGCTTTCGCTTTTTATTCTTTGGCAAAATCGTCGTAAAAAAGCGACTCGCGTTGAGCACACCGACACCCACTTTGCGTATTCGAAGCCGCTTGGCTGTGCCATCAGTTTCGTCGTCGGCTTCATCTCCAGTATTTTCGGGATCGGCGGCGGTGTCATTCATGTGCCGGCTATGATTTATCTGCTGGGGTTTCCGACTCATATTGCAACCGCTACCAGTCATTTTGTCCTGGCGGTTTCCGCTTTATTCGGTGTCGCAACGCACGCCGTGGCCGGACATATTCATTGGCCCCTGGCGATTGTCTTCGGCCTGGGTTCAATCGTCGGTGCGCAGATAGGTGCGCGCCTCGCCAAGCGTGTTCAAGGGCCCATCATTATTAACTTGCTGGCTCTGGCTTTACTCTTGCTGGGCTTGCGGTTAGTATTGTTAGTATGATGATATAAATCTTTACGAGAAAGGATGTAAGCAATGGAAACTTATTCACGTAAAACTCCGGTTTGGAATCGATTCAACAAAACGCAACAAAAAGAATGCCATAAATATGCGGAGGAGTACAAGAAATTTTTGGATGCGGCGCGCACGGAACGCCTGGCCAATAAAGAAATTATTCGTCAGGCAAAAGCGGCGGGGTACCGACCGCTGTCTTCTTTCAGCGAATTGCACGCGGGCGACAAAGTGTACTTGGATCACAAGGGCAAAGCTGTCATCATGGCGGTTATCGGCCGCGACGACATGCGTCAAGGTCTGAAATTGATCGGCTCTCATATCGACTCACCTCGTCTCGATTTAAAGGCGAACCCGCTCGATGAAAAAGACGGCTTGGTATTTCTCCGCACGCATTACTACGGCGGTATCAAAAAATACCAATGGGTCTGCATGCCGCTTGCTCTCGTCGGTGTGATCGCCAAAACCGACGGCAGTCTGATCAACGTGGAAATGGGTCTGGATGCGGCGGATCCGGTATTGTACATCACCGATATTTTGCCGCACCTGGGACAGACACAGGCGCAGAAAAAGCTCAACGAAGCCATCACCGGCGAGATGCTGTTACCGGTAATCGGCGGTCACGGTGAAGGCAAGAAATCCGCCAAGGAAATGGTGCTGAAAATTTTCGGCGACAAATACGGCATTACGGAAGAAGATTTCGCCAGTGCAGAGCTGGAGGTTATTCCGGCACAGGGTGCGCGCGACGTCGGCATCGATCGCGCGTTTGTCATGGCGCACGGTCAGGACGATCGCGTCTGCTCCTACGGCAATCTCGCCGCCATTCTCGCCGCGAAGCCGAGCACCAAAACGCAAGTCGCGTTATTTACCGATAAGGAAGAAATCGGATCGTATGGCAACACGGGGGTCAACTCTTCCTACGTCACCGACTTCATTATGGATTTGCTGGAATTGCAAGGTGACGGCAGCCATCGTGCCTTACGCGATACATTACGGCATACGGAAATTCTTTCCGCCGATGTCACCGCATCTTTTGATCCTACCTTTGCTGATACCATGGAGAAAAACAATTCCTCATTAACCGGCTTCGGAATCGTTTTAACTAAATATACCGGCGCGCGCGGTAAATCCGGCAGCAATGATGCCAATGCGGAATTTCTCGGCAAAGTTCGCAGCATTTTCAATGAAAATAATGTGCCTTGGCAGATTGGTGAACTCGGTAAAGTCGATCAGGGCGGCGGTGGCACCATCGCTTTGTACCTGGCAGCCTGGGGTTGCGAAGTGGTCGATTGCGGCGTGACGATGCTCAGCATGCATGCGCCGCTGGAACTCGTGGAAAAAACGGATGCCTATTGCGCTTACCTTGCGTATAAAGCATTTTTCGAGAGCAACTGAATGAAATAAAAAAGAACCTCCTCGGAGGTTCTTTTTTTATAAAAATTATTTGTCGACTGTGTCGAAAATGCCGAGCGAAAGATACCGTTCACCCGTATCCGGCAATAAAGCAACAATACGCTTGCCGGCAAATTCCGGACGCTGCGCCAAGGCCGTTGCTGCTGCCAACGCGGCACCGGAAGATACCCCGACCAGAATTCCTTCTTCACGTGCCAGTGCCTGCGTGGCCGCAATCGCGTCTTCATTCGTTACTGTGAGCACTTCATCATACACGGCTTGGTCCAAAACTTTCGGGATAAAGTTGGCGCCTATGCCCTGAATTTTGTGACTGCCGGCTTTGCCTTCCGTGAGCAACGGAGAAGTCGATGGTTCCACCGCAAAAATTTTCACATCGGCATCCTTTTCTTTCAAGAAGCGTCCGACACCTGTCACCGTGCCGCCCGTACCGACGCCGGCAACAAAAGCACCGACATGACCGTCGGTATCTTCCCAGATTTCTCGTGCGGTAGTCGCCTCATGCATCGCCGGATTCGCCGCATTTTCAAATTGTTGTGGGATGAATACGTTCCCCAATTCTTTTTTCAGCTCGTTGGCTTTATCCACCGTTCCCTGCATTCCCTGCGCGCCCGGTGTCAATACAATCTCAGCGCCGTACGCCTGAGCCAGTTGGCGACGTTCGACGCTCATCGTTTCCGGCATAACCAAAATCACACGGTAGCCTTTGACGGCGCCGGCAAACGCTAAGCCGACGCCCGTATTACCGCTCGTGGGTTCCACAATGGTCATCCCCGGAACAAGCGAACCGTCTTTTTCCGCTTCGTCAATCATCGCCAGCGCCACGCGGTCTTTTACCGATCCGGCCGGATTTTGTCGTTCCAATTTTACGACAATCTGCGCCGCAAGATTACGTTTAGCCGACCATTTTTTCAATTCTACCAAAGGAGTTTTGCCCACAAGATCTAAAATCGATGTAGCAATTTTCATTCTAAAACCTCTTCCCATCTATGTCATTGTACAGATAATGTACTATTCCGTTTTTTGTAAATACACAAAGCCGCCGCCCAGCATGGTTTCTTTCGCCCATTCCGCCGGCGCAAAACTTTTTTTGATGCCTTCGTCATAAACATCGGCAATGGTGGGCGACCGATCGGTATCCAAACGCACAATCGGCACCCAATGCCACGAATCAATCGTCTCTTGGTTACCGCGATGGCGGTTCAAAAAAGCAACCGGTGAATCACAGTCCAAGCCTGCCTTGATAAAATTCAATACTTCTTCGCTCGAAGGACGAAAACGAGGGACTACCGACACCGTGAGCATCCGGGCATGATAATTTTGCATTCCCGCTTCCCGAAAAAACATTTCCAAACCGTCACGTAACCAACGCGTTTTAAAAAGTCCGCCTTGGCGCGGTGTCACATAATCCCAAATCCGATTCATTTGCGTTAACACCGCATTCGTAGTCTGCAAATCCTTCCAAATGCCATCCCGATGCAAACAGTACGCCGCTAAATATGTCGCGGTGGTCGGACCGCAACCGGCGCGTTGGCGCCATTCATCCTGATACCAATCTTGTGAATACCCGTACCAAATCCGACCATTGATTTTAAAATCGAGCTGGTCGGGTTTTTGTAACGAATATATGGACATCTGTTTTCCTTCTTACTCTTCCACGATCCGGATTGATTCCATCCGGTCGCCCTGTAAAATCGAATCTACAGTATCCATACCGTCCGTTACCTGACCAAACACGGTGTGCACGCCGTTCAAGTGCGGCTGCGGTTCAAAGCAAATGAAGAATTGGCTGCCACCCGTATCTTTGCCGCGATGCGCCATCGATACGGCCCCGCGCGTATGCTTATGGGGGTTATTTTCGGTTTCACAAGGAATGGTGTAGCCCGGACCGCCGGTACCGTTACCGTTCGGACACCCCGTCTGGGCGACGAAACCCGGAATCACACGATGAAAAATCAAACCGTCATAAAATCCCTCGCCGGCCAGTTTCGCAAAATTTTTCACCGTGCCCGGCGCTTCTTTCGGGAATAACTCAATCGTAATTTCCGCTTTATTTTCAAGAGTAATAATAGCTTTCATAGCAACTCCTCTTCTTTCTGTGCAATGGCACGAATCACGAGCCCCGCCAGTATCATTCCGCCCACCGGCGGCACAAAGGAAACGGAGCCCGGAACCTGTTCCGCTCCTTCGGGATACTGCGGCGCAATCGGTTTCTCTTTAGAATATACGCAGGTCAATTTTGCTACGCCTGCCTGTTTTAATTCCCGACGCATTACGCGTGCCAGGCGGCACACGGAGGTGGCATAAATATCCGCCACTTCAATTTGCTCGGGATGTAATTTATTACCTAAGCCCATCGCCGCAACGATAGGTATATGTAATGCTTGCGCTTCGCGGGCAAGGCCCACTTTCGCCGTCACTGTATCGATCGCATCGATTACATAATCAACATGCAATGTTGCCAGATACGATTCCTCCCGGGGCAAGTAAAACTCTTCACGAACTTCTACTTGACACGCCGGATTGATATCTTTGACACGTGCCGCCATCACCTGCGCTTTTGATGCCCCCAGTGTCGACACTAAAGCCGGTAATTGTCGGTTGCGATTGCTGGCCGTGACGCGGTCGGGATCAATCAACACCAAGCGACCGATGCCGGCCCGCGCCAGTGCTTCCACCGCATAGGAACCGACACCCCCGATGCCGAACACAGCCACCGCGGCGCGGGCCAACCGATCGACGCCGTCAGTCCCCAGTAAGTATGAAGTGCGTTGTGTAAATTCTTCCATCAGTCTTTCGCCGGCACGATTTCCAGCCAATAGTGGTCCGGATCTTCGATAAAATAAATACCCATTTTAGGATTCTCATAGCAGATACAGCCCATCGCTTTATGCTTGGCATGAGCGGCTTCATAATCTTCTGTCACGAACGCCAAATGGAATTCGTTGTCGCCCAAGTTGTACGGTTCTTTCCGGTCGCGTAACCAAGTAAGCTCCAGCTTATGGTCCGTCTGATGATCTCCCAAATAGACGATGATAAAGCTGTCCTCCTCCGCTGTTTTACGGCGAACTTCGGTAAGTCCCAGCGCTTCTTCATAAAAGGCAAGACTTTTTTCCAAGTCGAAAACATTTAAGTTATTATGGTCAAATCGAAACGACATCGACATCGCTCCTTTGCTGAAATCGTTATTCGAACATTTTCGATATACTTATTGTAACAAAATTTCTTATACTCTGCAATTATCCTAACACCCAATGGGCTCGACTGCCTGTTTCCGTCTTTTCGATTTCCAAACGCGTATCAATACGCTGACGCAATTCTTCCACATGACTGATAATGCCGACAAGTCGACCTCCCTCACGTAAATCCGTCAAAATACGAATCGCTTCGTTTAACGCGTCCGCATCCAATGTCCCGAAACCTTCATCGACAAACACGGTATCCAAACGCAATCCCCCGGCATAGGCCTGCGCCGTATCGGCAAGCCCTAACGCAAGCGCGAGCGATGCTTGAAAAGTTTCACCACCCGAAAGTGTATTGGCGGGCCGGCGATCTCCGGTCCAAAAATCGTTGACTTCTAAATCCAAACCCGCCGCGCGACGTTGATCGGTCGCCGCTTGTGCACGCACAAGCTGGTACCGTCGGTGACTCATTTTTTCCAAGCGTACGTTGGCGGCCATGATGACATCGTCAAGCAACGTCTGTAAAACATAACGCTGAAAACTCAAGCGACCCTGTTCACCGGTCACGCTGCTGCCATTCGCCAATTCGGATAAACGTCCCACGACAGCCTGTTTCTGATCGAGTTTCGCAAATGTCTGCGCGTAGTTCTTCATTTTTTGCGCGGCGTCCGCCAATCGCTTGGCTTTTATGCCGAGCATCGTCGTCCGCTCCACCGCCGCTTTATGTTCCTTTTCGGCTTGGCTGACGGCCGCCATAACTTTTTCCAAGTCGGGCGTCGTCATGCCGTCCAGTTCTTTTTTTATTTCCTCCAAACGGGTTTGGTTAGCGATGCAATCCGCTTGATATTTTTGAATTTCTTGCTGACGTTCGGTAATGGAGGGTCCCTGCGCAATCGCCTCGGCCAACAGCGTCATATCGGTAAAGCCCGATGCTTTGGCGCGCTCGAGCAATCCGTCGCGTTTCGTTTTATAGTTATGACGGCATTCTTCCAATAGCCTTGTCACTTTTTCGTATTCTTGACGAAGATCCTGCTCCTTTTTTTGAACCTCTTTCGCCTTTGACGAAAATGCCTTTTCGCGCCGTTCGTAGTTTTCTATTTTCTCTCGCAACTGCACAACTTGCGCTTTCACCGACTCCGCATTTGTGAACTGTGGCGGAATCTGTCGTTGCGCTTCCTCAAGTTTGGTCGTTACCACCGTTCCCGCCGATTCGATTTTCGCAAGTTCTTCATTGATTTTTTGCAGTGTTTCGTTCGCTTTTTTCTCCTGCTCCTGTTGCGCGGTCAACTGCACTTTAACACGTTCAAATTCCGCTTGCGCAGCCGTTGCCTCTTGATGCTTCGCCTGCAGTTCGGTCTCCTGCTCTATAAGTTGTGTATCGGTAAGCGATGCCAACAAAGCATCCGCCGCGTTCAACTCCTGTGCCAACAGGGATTCACGTTCCGTCAGCTGGCTCAAAAGCTGTTGCGTTGCCGCTAATTTTTCCTGCGCCAGCTTTTCTTCTTCCTGCGCATCTTGCCACGTTGCTTCATCCGGCATTTCCTCATCGGTCACCGCCGGTTGCGGATGATGCAGAGATCCGCATACCGGGCAGGGAGTGCCCGCCGTAAGTTCCGCGCCTAACCATGCCGCCCAGTTTTTTTCACGCAGATCGGCCAAGTGTTCCCGCTTTTTAACAACGTTTTGCAAAGCGGTTTGCTGCAAAGCAAGCGTGTTTTTCAGGGTTTCAATATCCCCTCTGACCGCGTCATGGTCTTGCTGACGTTTCCGATACGCTTGGTATTCCTTTTGCCGTCGTTTATGCGACGCCAATTTTTCTTCCCAAATCGGCTCTTTCTCTGCCAACTCACGAAGCGCATTCCCTTGCTCGGAAAGATCCGTGATGGCTTTCGCGATCCGTTCCGCTTCCGCCTGCGCCGCTTTTTGCCGCGCTTCCGCCGCAGCGTGTTTCTTTTGATTCTCTTCTTCTTGCCGTGTCAATTGCGCTACTTCATCAAACCAACCGATGACTCTCGTTAACCGCTCTTGTTCCAGTTTATATTCACTTTGCGCAGAACGTTCCGCATCTAAAAATTCTTCCTCTTTTGCCCAGTAAAGAGTCTCCTCTTGCAGTTGTTTTAATTCCGGTTCCCACTCGCTTTGCTGCTTACGATATCGGGATCCCTTCGTTTGTTCATCGGTGAGCGCCTGCATGCTGTCGGCCATTGTTGTTGCCTTTTGCCAACGCTCCAGTTCTGCGGCCTTTTCTTGCATCATTTCGGACTCGTCGGCAAGCTTTTTCTGCACAGCGAGCGCGATTTTTTCTTTGCTTTTAAGGTCTTGCCATGTCTGCGCTGCTTGCGCCGACTGCTGTGCTTCTTGGCGAGCTTTTGCCAAAACGAGCTCCGCGTCTTTCGCTTCGTTCCATTCCGCTTGGGTTATTTGTATGGCAGATTGCAATTCTTCTTCCGTGGTAACATTTTCCGCCCCCAAATCGCGTTCCCGATCGCGCTTCGCCTCTTCAAAAGATGACGCGAGCGCCTGAGCGCGCTCTTTCAATAACGACGCTACGCGGGCGGCGATTTCCGTCGCAAAAAGTTTGGCCAAAATCTGCTCTCGTTCCGCCGAGCTCGCCAATAAAAGTTGACGAAAATTCCCCTGCGGCAAAAGCACGACCTGACGGAACTGATCGACATCAAAACCGATCAGGTCCAAAATTTTGCCTTGCACATTGCGATCGCCCATCGATTCCAATTCCTTGCCGTCACCTGCGATCTTGACAAATTCCACTTTGGCGGGGCGCTCCGTTGTTCCCGTCCCCCGTTGTTTGCTCAGGCGTTGCGCCGGCTCACGCACGACACGATAGCAGGTATCGCCAAGCGCAAAATCAAGTTCCACCCGTGTCGGTAACGATGTCGGTGCGTACGCACTGCGCATATTACGCGCGTCACGTTCGCTGCTGGTTTTGCCGTAAAGCGCAAAACAAATCGCGTCGAAAATCGTCGTCTTGCCCGCACCGGTCGGTCCGTGCACCAAAAAGAACTGCCGCTCACCGAGGCGCGTAAAATCAATTGTTTGCGCCGCCACATAGGGGCCGAACGCCTGCATCATCAAACGTAACGGTCTCATGACTCCGCCTCCTGCCACACTTCGGCCATAACCTGCGCCTCGGTTTCATCGAGCGGCCGACCGCCGACATCCTCGATAAATTGCGCAAACATATCCGTATAGGTTAACCGACGAATGTCCGCTGTGGTGCGTTCCCCCTGCTGCGCTTTGAGGCCGATCGGTTCCAGGGCCAGCACGTTCGGAAATTTTTCGCGCAGCCGGCTCATCGCGGCCAGCACCGGCGCTTCATCCGTCAGTCGTAATAGCAAGTAATCATCACTCGACGGCGTAAGGTCGCCCATAAGTTCCTGAAACGCGCCCGTGATGATGCGCAAATCACGACGCTTGCGCAAGGTGACACTCTCCCGCCGCACCGCTCCCGCCGCATCAATCTCGACCAAATCAACGCTTTTCTGCTGTTCCGCTTCGTTGAAGGAGTATTTTAACAAAGAGCCGCTGTAACGCAATTTACCCTCCGCCATAGTTTGCGGTCGATGTAAATGTCCGAGCATCGTGTAGTGAAAGTGTTGGAATGCATCCGTTCCTACCTGTGACGATCCGCCGACGGAAAGCGGCCGTTCCGAATCCGACGGACTGCCGCCGGCCACAAAGGCATGCGCCACGGCAATACGCCGGGCCGATGACGGTACCTGCTGCAACAGACGCTCTGCCTGCACGCGGAATAAGCTGTCATAATCACGCACCTGCGGTTCATCGTATTTGATTCGTATCGTAGCCGGATCGGCAAACGCAAACGGGCAAAAATACACCGGTCCCGCCGCATCATGAAGCACAAGCGGCGCGGTATCGGCTTCGGCCATGCCGTAAATATAGACACCGCTTTCGCGCAAAAGCCGCGACCCGTACGACAAGCGATCGGTGCTGTCGTGATTACCGCTGATCGCAATCAAAGGAATATCGGCGTAGCTTAATTCCGTAACCATATCATCCCATAAATGCACGGCATCCGTAGGCGGCACTGCGCGGTCATAGATATCGCCCGCCACCACCACAGCGTCCGGTCGGTAGTCACGCACCAATGCGCTGAAATCTTGCAGCGTGTACGCCTGATCTTCCGTCAAGTAACGTTCATAAAAAATTCGTCCTAAATGCCAATCGGCCGTATGAATAATGCGCATAGCAGCTCCTTTAATGTGTTTTTTTTATTATATCATCGAGGCTCTTTTACCGATGCGTGGGAATGATGAATAACTTATGATTTACTAAAATACGATTATAAAAAATCCCCCGAAGGGGATTTTTTTATGACAATGTTAAAACGATTGTCTCCAATAATCTTGTTTGTACTTCCGTTGCCGCGGACACTTTACCGTTGCGCTGATCATATGCCAACGCTTCCGTGTTCGGCAAAAGCAGCCGTGTTTTGTCATGGCTCCGATAGACCAAAAGGCGCTGCGGTATAGTAAGGGCAAGATCCGGATGTTCGCGCCACAATGATTCCGCTTGCGGGTCGTGGTACTCGATCATCCAAAAAGGATTGTTCTCATCCCCCATTGTGGTAAGCGTCACCGCTGTATAACCGGCTTGCTCCAGCGCCGTTAACAGACAAGGCACCCATTTCTGCGGTTCGGTTTTAAGCGTCACTTCATACGCATTGCGACCGACGCGTTCGCCTTGCAAACCGGCTTGTTGTAAAATGGTAAAGCTTTTTTCAAACTGCGGGTAGCGCGTGTCATAACGATCTCTTTCACTCGGAATGTCGGTATAAATTCCACCGCTGACGCCGTGATGATGACCGAAACCGATGCCGATCCCGAAATTTACCGCGCCTGTTGTCATTGTTACACCAAAAGACAAACCAACCGCTAATACCAAATATTTCCACCGTCGCATCGTATCACCCCTTTGGAAAGTTTATATTTTCAGTATAGCACAAATTAATATATGAATTTATGCATGATTTTATCTCATCTCATGATATAATAGATATTTGATGAATAAAGGAGGAAATAGATGTTAGAAGAATTTATCAATTTGAAAATATCCAAACCGATTATTACCGCCCTGAATGAAATGGGTTTTGAAGAGCCGACACCGATCCAGCGCGAGGCCATTCCGATCGCTTTGAGCGGCCGTGATATGATCGGCCAGGCACAAACCGGTACGGGTAAAACGGCGGCATTCGGTATTCCGATGCTGGAACGTGTACCGGCCAAAGGGGAAGGTCCGTTTGCCCTTGTGCTGGCGCCGACACGTGAGCTTGCCATTCAATCGGCAGAAGAAATCAATCGCTTGGCGCAACACTTGCCGCACTGGGCGTTGCCGATTTACGGCGGTCAGGACATGGGCCGTCAATTGCGCAGTCTTAACAAACGTCCGCCGATTATTGTTGCGACACCGGGTCGTCTGATGGATCACATGGAGCGCGGAACCATCTCACTCGACAATATCCGGCTCGTTGTGCTTGACGAAGCGGATGAAATGCTCAACATGGGCTTCATCGATGACATTAACAAAATCGTCAGCGCTACGCCGGAGGATCGGCAAACGCTGCTGTTCTCCGCCACGATGCCGAATGCCATTCGTGAATTGGCTGACAAATTTCTGACGGAACCGGAACATGTCACTATGAAGATGAAAGAAGTGACCATTGATCTGATTGACCAGGACTACATTGAAGTAGCGGAACGCCAGAAATTCGATGTACTCTGCCGCCTTTTGGATATGCAGGATCCGACGCTTGCGATTATTTTCGGCCGCACCAAACGGCGCGTCGATGAAGTAACCGAAGCATTAAAGAAACGCGGTTATACGGCGGAAGGTTTGCACGGTGACTTGTCGCAGGCGAAACGTGATAAAGTCATGCGTCAATTCCGTGAAAATACGATTGATCTTTTGGTCGCTACCGATGTGGCGGCGCGCGGTCTTGATATCAGCGGCGTAACGCATGTCTACAACTACGATATGCCGCAGGATCCGGAAAGCTACGTGCACCGCGTCGGACGTACCGGTCGCGCCGGTCAGGCCGGTTTGGCAACGACATTTGTCGTACCGCGCGAAATGGAACATTTGCGCGCGATCGAACATTTGATTCGTCGTCGTATTGCCCGTCGCGCTATTCCCAGTCTGTCTCAAGTTATTGAAAGCAACCGTAAAAATGCGTTGACCAATTTGGTGCGTACTGCGGAACAGGACAACTTGGACGGTTTCCATGCCTCTGCGGAGGAATTATTGCGTGAGTTGGATTCCGTTACATTGGTCGCGGCGGCGATTAAGTTACTGACGGAAGAACCGGACACTACGCCGGTCAACATCACGGCGGAACGTCCGCTCGTCCGCAAAAAAGGTAATTTTGCGCATCGCGGCCCGCGCTCGGGACAAAATCAGCGTAGCGGCGGAAAGCGCAATTTCAGTCGCGGCAAACGTCGCGAACGCAGTGATCGCAGTGATCGCAGTGATCGCAATGATCGTAACGACCGCGGCTACAAATCCACTTCGCGCAAAGGCGGCAAGAAAAAGAAATTCACCTCCGGTTTTGAACCGTACTTCCGTGATTGATTGATAAGCAATAAAAAAGACGCTTGCGCGTCTTTTTTTATTGCTCCGCAGCGGATTCTGTATCGCTATCCTGCGTTTCTGTTTCCTTTTGATATTCCCTTGCCAAATCGGCTGTCAGCTCCTGCCAACGTGCCGTCAGAAGCTGCGCATAGGGTACCGGCGGCAAACCGTAATTTCCTAACCCGAAACCGTCGTTAACTTCCACCAGTAATGTGCGGCCTTCGCTGTCCACACCGAAATCGATGGCATAACCGCGCGGTGCGGAGTGGTACGCTGCGATCGCGCGCTGAATAATATCTACATCCGGCGTGATATCCCATTTACCTTTATACCAGAACATTCCGAGCGGCACTCCGTCGCAAACATAGACGCGCCACTCCGAAACAAATTCCACTTTTTCACTGCACCAAACGTCAATATCCGAAACAAAACCGCCGAGCTTTACCAAATCACTTGTTTCTTCTAGGACAGTGCCGATAAAGCGTTTCGTTTCTTTGCGCGGCTTGATAAATACGCGCCACAATGACGGATCATTCGTAATCGTAAAAAGCGTGGACGGCCAAATTTTCCGCCCGAGAAATTCCTGCAGTTCTTCCGGATAATCCAAATTCGGACATTCGATGTCCCAGCCCGTTAAGAGATCGTGCAAATCCTGTTCACTGCCGACAATGACCGTGGCCGGATCCACCGCTTGTAAGGCATGCACGGTGGTGTAAAAGTCCACATCTCCCAGTTTTTTGAACCCTTCATAGGCGATGTGCATATGATGGTCGTAGAGTAAACCGTCATGATTTTTGCGCAATAACGCTTTCATGCCGCTCTCCTTTCCTCTTGCACGCTTGTATAGTTTACCTGCCCGCAAAGGGAAGGTTTATATTCGAGTTTATTTTACCATCTTTTGTGCTCTCACAAAAGTTTCGCAATGGCGATAAATAAAGAAACAATTCATTTACGTCGGTTCCGCAAAAGAATTGTTTCTTTCCATTTTTATCGATTTATCCTATGCCAAATGCATTTGGCGTGTAATTGCATGGTGGAGACGAGGGGAGTCGAACCCCTGTCCAAAAGTATTGCCCTAACAACCGCTCCGGGTGCAGTTCATGATCGGGATTTCGCAGCGGCTTCGCTCATGAACAAGCCGACCGCCGCTAGACTGAAGAGTTTCCGCTAACGTGCGTCAGTCGCGCGCGTTAACGTATCCTACCGGTTGACGCCGAGCTTATGCCGTAGGAAAACATAAGGCGGCGTGGCATTAAGCTGCCAGTGCAAATTCGTTGTTTGCGTGTAAGTTAAGTCCGGTGTTTAACGGGATGACCGGGATCCCGACCCGCTGTCATTAGCACAACTACTCCTGTCGAAACCAGTGCGTCCCCGAAGTAGTAAGTGTAGCATACCACAATCGTTTTGTTTGTTCAAGCATGCCGCGCGGCAAGGGCACGATCCATATCGCGCTTCGCACTTTTTTCCGCTAAGTCGCGGCGTTTATCATAATTCTTTTTACCGGTGCAAAGGCCCAATTTAACTTTCACTTTGCCACGCGACCAATATAACGAGAGCGGAATGAGCGTGTAACCCTTTTGCTGCACTTTGCCGAACAAGCGGTGGATCTCACTTTTATGCATCAAAAGCTTGCGGTTACGCAACGGGTCCTGATTGAACCGATTGCCCTGTTCGTAAGGGCTGATATGCACGTTGTAAAGCCACAGCTCGCCTTGATGTATCCTGACGAACCCGTCTTTTAAATTCACCTTGCCGGCACGCAGGGATTTAACTTCCGTTCCAAAAAGAGCAAGGCCGGCTTCATACGTTTCGTGCACAAAGTAATCGTGTCTTGCCTTGCGGTTATCTGTAATTTGTCGTGTATTCTCGCGCGCCATATTTCCTCCGTTTACTAGCGACGGCGGCGTTTGCCTCGCTTACCGTTTTTATTTTTTAGTCGTTTCGCCTTGGCCAGCTTTTTCGCCGCTTTCGTCTTACTCTTGCCCTTATTGCGACTGCGGATGGCCGCCGATGCCTGTGCGACTTCTTCAAGCGAGTTAAATTCTCCGAGCAGGAAGTCGAGTGTGCGATGTTCGATATCGGCTTTCGCCAATGTCACGCGAACGGTATCACCCAACTGGAAAATCGTTTGTCCGCCATGATCTTTAAACGTATAATCCCGTTCCTCAAAATGGCCTTGCCCATTATCGATCACGTCGGTATGGACCAATCCCTCCGCGCCGTTATCCAGGGCGACAAATATACCGAAATTGGCAAGTCCTGTGACGGTCGCATCAAACGCTTCGCCGACAAACGGTGCCATGTATTCCGTCCGTTTCAAATCGTTGGTTTCACGTTCCGCTTCTACCGCTCTGCGTTCCGCCATCGAAGACTGCTCCGCCGCGCGCCCTAGCCATTGTTTATCGCGCGCCGGCTGCGATTTGCCCGCCAAAACTTCACGGACCAAACGGTGCACCACGAGATCCGGATAACGTCGAATCGGCGATGTGAAATGTGTGTAACATTCGGAGGCCAAACCGAAATGCCCCCAATTAACGATGTCATAATAGGCTTGCGGCAACGAACGCAGCGTCATTGTTTCAATAATCGGTTGGATGCCGTGTTCTTCGGCAACGGCCAACATTTTTTGAACGTCTTTCGGCTCTACTTCCGCGCCCAATTCGATTTGCACACCCCAAACCTGCAACAGGTTCAAAACCATTTGCAGTTTTTCTTTGTCCGGTGATTGGTGCACACGGAAAATGGCGACCCGATTTTCTTTCGATATAAACTGTGCGATCGTTTCATTGGCCAACAACATAGCCTCTTCAACCATTTTTTCGGCAATGGTGCGGTCACGTTTGGCGATCTGGATCGGCTTACCCTCTTCATCCAGCAAGATTTTGAATTCAGGGAAATCAAAACTCAACGCGCCGCGTTCCGTACGCATGCGAATCAAACGTTCCGCCAGTTCCTGCCAGGTTTTGAGCATCGTAAGATGTGGTTCTAAATTGTCCGGATAAATATCTTCCAACAGTGCTTTACGAACTTCCGCGTAGGTACAACGGCGAGCACTTTTAATGATGCCGGGGCCTATTTTAGAGTTCACCACTTCGCCCGCTTTGTTGACTTCCATGACGACGGACATGGTATAGCGATCGACACCTTCATTTAAGCTGCAGACACCATTTGAAAGCACTTCCGGCAACATCGGAATAACGCGATCTGCCAAATACACGCTGGTACCGCGGCGAAATGCTTCTTTATCCAATTCCGAACCGCGTTTCACATACCAGCTGACATCGGCGATATGAACGCCCAGCTCCGTATTGCCGTTGTCCAATTTGCGACAGTATACGGCATCGTCAAAATCTTTGGCATCCGCACCGTCGATCGTGATAATCGGCTGATCTCGGAAATCCATCCGATCCCCCGGTGTAATCGGTATTTTCGCAGCTTGTTCCGCTTCGTCAAGAACTTCTTTCGGAAATATTTTGGGGATATGGTGGCTGGCGATAATCAAGCTGATATCCAACCCTTTATCGCCCTCGTAACCGAGCACTTCTTCGATAATGCCTTCCGCCATGCGCTTTGCTTCCGGCCATTTAGTGATGCGTACCAGCACCTTGGCACCGCTTTTGGCATCTTGCATTTGATCGGCGGGAATATAAATGTCCGTCCCCATGCGCTCATCGTCCGGCGTTACAACCGCAAAATTTTTCTGCAATTCAAATGTACCGACTACCGTTTCATTCGCGTGCGTGACGACCCGTACTACCTGCCCTTCGTACTTACCGGCCTGTGATTTGCGTTCGAGCACTTCCACCTGTACGGTATCGTTGTGCATGGCATTACCGCGACGTTCTTTGCCGATATAAATATCTTCATGTTTATCGTCGGTAATCAAAAATCCGAAATTTGTCGCGTATCCTTTGTATACGCCCGTTACCATTTGCCCGGGACTGTATCCCTGCATTCGGTCAATCACTCGTTTTGCCATACGCCACCTCTGGAAACAAAAAGCCCGCCTTAGCGGACTTTGTTAGTACGTATTCAAGTATTTCACAAGCGCTAACGTAGTCAACGCGAAAACAATACCCAAAATGACTGTCAAACGCGATAAAATCGCATCTTTGCCACGCGCTTTACCACCGAAGAAGGTATCTGCCGCGCCGCCGATAGAACTTCCCATACCGGCTGTCTTGCTTTCTTGCAGAACCACAACGGTAATCAATAATACCGCGATGATCATCTCTGCAAACATCAACGTCATCTTCAAAACAGTTGTCATCCTTTCCTTTAATGATTTCGAAAATATAATTCCATCTTACGCTTCATGCGCTGAATCGCATTATCTACTGTTTTTACCGGACGACCGATGCGTTGCGCAATCGTTTCATAAGGAAGTCCTCGTAAATAGTAGAGCAGCACCCGCAATTCCAGCTTGCTCAAAACGCGCGGCACCGCTTGTGAAAGCGATACCATCCACTCGTTACGTAAATAAATCGACTCGGGATCGCTGTCGTTATCTGTTGCCAGTATTTCCAATAACGGACGACCGCCGTCATCCTCTTCAAATACCGATCGATTGAGAGATATATAGGAATTGAGCGGCTGGTGTTTATACCGAGTAGCTCCTTTGATCGCCGTCAGCATTTGCCGGGTAATACAGATATTGGCAAACGTTTTAAAGCTTGCACCGTATTTAGGGTCGTAATCGCGCGCCGCTTTAAACAGACCGATCATCGCTTCCTGCACCAAATCGTCGCTTTCCGCTCCGGCTAAAAAGTACGAGCGGGTTCTCAATTTGGCTAAGCCTCGATAGCGTTCAATAATCGCTTCCAGAGCCTCGGTGTCTCCTGCTTGGCTGCGGAGTACCAACTCTTCATCCGTCGGCATTTCCGACGAATACTCCGTCGCCTCCATGCGAACGCCTCCTCACCCAATACATACAAAATCATTATACTTAAATAAAACTAGCGGCGCAAGCACCGTAATTCATTTGCGGCGGCGCAGTCGCTCTAAAAAATCCCGTGCGTCGGGACACAACTGCTCTGCCAATGCGACGCGCTGTTTTTGCGTGAAATTTGAATGTTCTTCTTTTTGCGCCTTTTTATCGGCACGTATGTCATGCATCAAATCCCGCACCGATTTGCGGTACGCGCCGCTGCCGCTGACTTGCGACTGCTCCGGTCCGTCCGACGTCACCACATAGATGTAGCGGTAATTATCACGCTGGCGAAATGCTGCTTTTTCGATATAGCTGTCGGCAGTGGTTTGCGCCGTCGTATACACGATATGAAAACCGGGTGCACGTTCGATTATTTTGCTGGCATGCCCGATCTTTTTGCCGTCAAATACCAAGACCACTTCGATCCCCGTGTGCTTTGCCAAGTCGAGCAAGGTATCCGCTAAAAATTCCCGGGCGTGTTCCAGATCATCTTTTTCAAAGCGCCAATACACAGGATCGGCAAAAATTACATTGTAGCCGTCCACCAGCCACAGCGGTTTCAAATTGTATTCAGGCATGTTGCGACCGTTGTTGCCGCGCCGCCTCAAACATCATCAGCGCTCCGGCGACCGATACATTCAATGAGGATACTTTCCCCCACATCGGAATCTGCACCATAAAATCGCAATTTTCACGTACCAGCCGTGAAATGCCCTTACCTTCATTACCCAGCACGATCACTATTTTGCCGCGCCAATCCGCTTTTGTGTACGTCAAATCTCCTTCCATATCGGCGCCGCCTACCCAAAATCCCGCTTGTTTCAACGCCGTCAATGTTTGCACTAGGTTGGTGACACGCACAATCGGCAGCCACTCCACCGCGCCGGCCGATGTTTTATGAACGACCTCTGTCACGGCCGCGCTGCGTCGCTCGGGAATAATGACGGCGGCCGCTCCCGCACCGTCCGCGGAGCGAATGATCGCGCCGAGATTATGCGGATCTTCGACACCGTCCAAAAGTATGACCAACGCATTTTCCATATTTTGTACCGTCGCCAGTACGCTTTCCAGTGTGGCGTATTCATACGGTGGTAATTCCACTACGATACCTTGTTGCCGCACATCGGGCACCATTTCTTGCAAGGTTTTAGCATCCGTTTCATGAACGGCAATTCCCGCCTTGCGCGCCGTTTCAACCAACGCTTTCACATCACCGCGCACCGGCGTCTGCACATAGAGCGCGCGAGCGCGCCCGCTGGCCATTGTCTCAACAGCGCCGCGACGGCCGGCTATATAATGAGCGAAAGCGTCGGTATGCTCACGACGTTTACCGCCGAACTTAGGTTTGGCTTTGGATCTCATGTCGCATTACCTCCTGCGCAATCGGCCAGGCTGTTTGTAAAAGTGTCTCAAGGCGTTCTTTTTGATCATGACGATAACAATACCCAAGCAATGCTTCCCACGCCGTACTCTGTTGGTATTCGACAAGCGTCGCGCTGGCGGGCGCATGAAGAGAAAGGTTACGGGCGCGGCGGCAGAGATCCCGCTCTGCTTCTGTCAACGTCTCCCATAAAGTCCGTAATACCGCGCTTTGATTTCTCGCCGCCACCAAACGTGCCGCCAGATCATGCAACACACGCGTTTTGGCAATTCCGGTCGCGGCGAGACGAGTGCGTACAAAAACACTGTAGACGGCGTCACCGACGAACGCATACGTCTGCAGGTCCCACTCCTCTTCGCTCGTCGTCCCCTGCGCCAAACGCTCGATCGCTTCGTCACGCAGATATAAATATTGTTTAAACTTCACGACGATGCCACGTCGAACCTTCCGGTCCGTCTTCAACCACAATTCCGATCGCGGCCAGTCGATCCCGCAGCAAGTCGGCGAATTGGTATTTTTTCTCGGTGCGCGCCTGTTCCCGCAGCGCCAAAACGGATTGCATCACAGCCTGGTAACGTGCTTCCGGCGCATGTTGCGGCGGTTCTGCTTCAAGTTCGACTCCGAGAGCATCAAATCGCTCACTCATTTCTTGAGCCAGTTCCGGCAAATCTTCCTCGATTGCCTGTTGGCGAACGCCGACGAGCATTTCCAGCAGCTCTTTGAATTCGTTGTCGTCCACTTGCGGCTCTTCCCAGATCTGCGGCAAAATACCGAGTACATCCATCATTTCATGCAAAACATCCAGTACCGTATTCAGCGCGCGGGCATCTTCACCGTTATTTCCGGCAAGATAGATATTCGTATTTTTCACCAACGTAAACATCGCGCCGATGGCCAGTGCTGTGTTGAAATCATCATTCATCGCGGCGATAAACGCGTGCCGCGCTTCAATCGCCGCCGTACGCAATTCCTGCGCGGTGAAATCTTCTTCCCGATGACCGCGATTGACCGCCTGCCGCAATTTTGCCACCGTTGCCGCCAGACGAGCCACCGTCCGCTCCGCCTCTTCCAAACGTTCGTCACTGAAGTCCAGCGGGCTGCGATAATGCGTGGAGATAAGGAAAAAGCGCAATGCGTCCGGACTGTATTTGGCCAAAATGTCTTTAACGAGGAAGAAATTGCCCAGCGATTTACTCATTTTTTCCTGATCGATTGTGATAAATCCGTTATGCAGCCAGTAATTAACGAAAGCGTGACCTGTACAGCCTTCCGACTGCGCAATTTCATTTTCATGGTGCGGGAAAATAAGATCACTTCCGCCACCGTGGAAATCAAATGTGTCACCGAGATATTTAGTACTCATCGCGGAGCATTCGATGTGCCAACCCGGGCGACCTTTACCCCAGGGGCTGTCCCACGACGGTTCATCGGGTTTAGCCGCTTTCCACAAAGCAAAATCTCCCGGATTGCGTTTTTCGTCATCGACTGCCACACGCGCGCCCGCCAGCATGTCTTCCACATTCCGACCGGAAAGTTTGCCGTACGGTGCAAACGTGGAGATGTCATAGTACACATCACCATGCAACGGATAGGCGTGTCCTTCCGCAATCAGTCCTTCGACCATGCGAATGATGTCATCCATATGCTCGGATACGCGCGGATAGCGATCTACGCGGCGAATGTGCAGCGCATCCATCACTTCAAAATACGTCGCGATGAATTGCTCAGCAATATCGCTCCATTGCACGCCCGCCAGTTTCGCCGCATTGATAATTTTGTCATCCACATCCGTGAAATTTTGAATGTGTGTCACTTGGTAACCGCGATATTCCAAGTAGCGATGAATCACATCCCAGGTCACAAACGGTCGAGCGTTGCCGATATGCGAATGATTGTACGGAGTGACACCGCACACATACATTTTCACTTCCCCGGGAGTAATCGGCTTGAACTCTTCTTTTTGCTTGGAAAGCGTATTATATACATAAATATTTTTTAAATCCGTTTCATCGACTTGCATGGTTTTCCTCCAGTTTTGCTAAACGTTCTTCCAAAAGTGCGACTTGCTCTTTCAAATTCGTAACTTTCTCTTTGATCGGATCCGGTAATTCCGAATGATCCAAATCAACTTCCTCTTCATCGTTATCGATATGCAGCGGGCTGATCCCGAGGCTGGAAATCACCTGGCCCGGAATACCGACAACGGTACTGTGCGGCGGCACCGGTTTAAGCACCACCGAACCGGCGCCTATTTTGGCACCTTCGCCTACAGTAAACGAACCGAGCACCTTGGCTCCGCAAGCGACTACCACGTAATCTTCGAGCGTCGGGTGGCGTTTGCCTTTTTCTTTCCCTGTACCGCCCAAGGTTACTCCCTGGTAAAGTGTCACATTATCACCGACAATGGCCGTTTCACCGATCACCACTCCGCCGCCGTGGTCAATAAAAACACCGTTACCGATCTGCGCGCCGGGGTGGATCTCAATGCCCGTATAAAAACGTGCCCAATGGGACAACAAGCGCGCGATAAAAAAGCAATTGTGCCGATACCACCAGTGCGATACACGATGCCACCATAATGCATGCAAACCGGGATAGCAAAAAATGACTTCCCAAAAATTTTTTGCCGCGGGGTCGCGCGCGAACACGACGCGAATATCATTTTGGCATTGTTGCAAAAAGTTCACTTGCCGCTCCTTAAAATAAAAAAACCACCTGCTGCAGAGGCGTTTTAACGCGGTTCCACTCTGCTTTACAGATAGCTGTATCTCGATCGTCGTAACGGGACTTTACCGTTGCTGCGTACTCATTTTCTGCAGCACCACTCCGGGAGGCACTTCAACGTTGGTTGCCAAGCGAACTCACAGCCACGATCCGCTCTCTCTTAAGACAACACCGACGTTTACTTTTTCCGTTCATCGTGTATTTTCAATATAATCCAGTGTAACGAAAAACGATGATTTTGTCAACTTGAAAACTGTTTATCGGCTGACCTGGTCTTTGCCCCCACACTCGCCTGCTGGAACTTTCGCTCCTCTCGTCACTATTCGCCCTCTCGGTTTTACCGGCAGGTCTTACTTCTAAGCCGCACCATGCTCAAAAACATTTTTGTTTTCTTACGTGGGTCGTTTTGCCTGCGACTGGCCTCGACTTGCAACCACAGACCCGTAAACAGTTTGCCTCATTCTACAAACAGGATTACAAAAAGTCAAGCTAAAAAGATCGTTTCTTCTATATAAAATCGGCATACGAAAATCGAAGATTTTGTCTCGTCCAAACCGAAAAAAAGGGTATAATGAAATAAGGCTTAAAGAAACATACTCTTTACATAAACGAGCAAGGGTGTTTGGCATGTTTACCTTAAATTTAATGCATACGGCGGCAGTGTACCAAAAAGATCGACGCGAATTGGGCCGAGTCATGGAGCCCATGCTTTTTTTGCTGCGCCAAAAAAGCCACCGACTCTACTCGCATTCGATTCAGGTCGCGCATTACTCAGCCAGCATCGCTGCTCAAATGGGTTTACCGGCCACCGAAATTGAAACGATTCAATCGGCCGCCCTGCTGCATGACATCGGCCTTTTGACCTTGCCGACAGTGGCGTTGCACAAGATGCCTTTCTTAACGAGACGCGAACAAGCCCTTTACAAAAAACATCCGGATCTCGGCAGCAATATGCTCGAAACGATTCCGGCTTGCCAGCATATTATTCCTTATATCCGACATCATCATGAGCGCTGGGACGGCACCGGTTTTCCCAAACATCTGCGCGGCGTAAATATTCCTTTGGGCGCCCGCATCATTGCCGTCGCCGATTACTATGAACAAATCACCAATCCCTCGGCGGAAAATTGGGCGAAAACAAAACAGGAAGCGTTGAATGAACTCTTCAGCGCCTCCGGTCTTCTGTTCGATCCGTCGATTGTCCGTGTGTTTATCGACATTTTAAGTTAACGTGCGCCCGACGCGATTACCCAACCGATGATTTGCGCGGCACCGGCGCGGTGCAAAATACGTGCCGCTTCTTCCAGCGTAGCGCCCGTAGTATAGATATCATCCACAAGAATCACCGTACAACTTGTCAATGGAGCTCCTTCCCACCGGAAGGAGTTTTTTATATTGGTATGACGATCCGTACGACTCAATGTGGATTGCGCCGGGGTGTGACGTATTTTGACAAGGTCTTTTGACCACTGCCAACCGCGCTCTCTCGCGAGCGGTGCGAAAATTTCCGCCACCTGATTAAAGCCGCGCTCGGCGTAGCGCTCCCGCGAAAGTGGAATCGGCACGCACAGCGCGTCATCCGGAAACGCATCCGGCCATGGAAAATCACGCAACAAATTCTGAAATGCCAGCGGATCCAAATGCTTGCGGCCGAATTTATAGCGCAGCAAAGCGCTGCGCACGCCGCCGCGATAATCCGTGCAAGCGTAACATCCCGCAAGTTTGCCACGATGACTTCCACCAAGCTGCCGCGGCTGCCATACCTCGTCACGGCAATACCGACACCATTCGCCATGCCGACTGACCGCCGCGTGACATCCGGGGCAACGCGGCGGGTATAAAAAAGACAAAAAATATTGCCAAAAACTAGGCATCGATTTCTCCCGTTAAGCGCGCGCGCAAAAGGCTGGTGCGACCGGCGGTGTGTTGGGTGCGCAAGGCTTTCTTGAACGCCGCCGGCGAACCGACAATATACACATGGGATTTGGCACGGGTCACCGCCGTGTACACAAGATTGCGTTGCAACATGATTTGTTGCGAAGGCAGCAGTACCAGCACTACCGTTTCGTACTCACTCCCCTGACTCTTATGCACAGTCAGTGCATATGCCAGTTGGAGTTCCTGTAACTCACCGCGCTCGTAGGTGGAGTTCTTGATACGAAAATCGACCGCAATATGCTCCTCACCGACTGCATATACCTCGCCCAAATCGCCGTTATAAACGCCTTTTTCGTAATTATTTCTCCGCTGCATGACTTTATCGCCGACCTGCAAACCGCGATTGGATTTTCCCGTGTATCCGTGCGCCTGCCGCTGCAACGCCTGATTTAATGCGTCGACACCGCAGACACCGCGGTACATCGGCGTCAGCACCTGCATGGCAAACTGACGCTCCGGATCCGCGTAACGGAGTGTGCGACAAAGTGACAAAACTTTCTCGAGCGCTTCTTCTTCGGCGCAGTCGATAAAAGTAACGTCATCACGCCACACCGGCATCTGTCCTTGGCGTATGGCCGCGGCGGCCAACGCAATCCCGCTGCCTTCCTCCTGTCGGTAAATATGCTCCAGCCTCACGACCGGCACCGTATCCGATGCGATGATATCGCGCAACACATTTCCCGGACCAACCGGCGGCAACTGATCGACATCACCGACAAAAATGACGCGGGCGTGATCGGGCACCGCCTCCAAAAAATGATACATCAAGCCAACATCCAGCATGGACGCTTCATCGATAATGAATAAATCCCCTTTTAAAGGGTTTTGCGCATCACGCTGAAAAACACTTGCGTCCTCTACCAAACCCGCTTCCAACAATTTGTGTAAAGTGGACGCGTCCTGCTCGGAAGTTTCCGCGAGTCGCTTGGCGGCGCGTCCGGTCGGCGCAGCTAAAACGGTTCGTAAGCGGGCTTGCGAAACAACTGCCAAAAGAGCCCGCACCAATGTCGTTTTGCCCGTACCCGGGCCGCCGGTAATCACGAGCACGCCGGTTTCCAGCGCGGCAAGGATGGCTTGAATTTGCTCGGCGGCCAACGTCACCTCTTCTTTTTCCGCCCATTTTTCCAAAATCATTTCCGCGCCGACTACCGTCAGAGGTTCTACCGTCTGCAGACGCTCAATGTGATGAGCTACACCCGTTTCCGCTTCATACAAAGAAAGATGGTACACGTAGGCTGTATCGTCGACAATCGTCACGGGATAAACGCCATACTCCAAAAGTTCTCCCAACGCTTCGCGGATGCGGTCTTCATCAACTTTTAAAAGACGCGCCGTTTCCCGTGCCAGAGTTGCCAACTTCAAGCAGCTGTGACCGCGTTCGGCTCCCCGCAGAAGTACTTCATTCACACCCGCTTCCACCCGATCCATGGAATCTTGCGGCATTCCCGCATGCATGGCCAGCGCATCGGCACTGCGAAACGGAAATCCTTCCACATCGCGCGCCAGTCGATACGGATCATTTTCCAATACCGTCAGAGCCGATTCCCCGTATTGCTTTTGTAATAGCGCGGCAAATCGTCCGGCCACGCCCGCTTCTTCCAGCGCCAATGTCAGCGCATGCAAGTCGCTTACTTCATGGTATGTCTGCGCAAAATTACGCCAAGTGGTTTCACCGATACCGCGCACTTCCGCTAACCGTTCGGGTGATGTATCCAAAACCGCAAGCGTTTCCTCACCGAAATGATCCACAATTCGTTTGGCAAGCGCGGGACCGATGCCGCGAAACAGACCCGAGCCGAGATAACGAACGATGCCGGCGGTGCTTTGCGGACGCACCCTTCGCAACGCGGCAATGCGCAGCTGTCGTCCGAAGCGCGGATGTTCCCCCCATGTACCGCTGACTTCGACCTCTTCACCGACAAGCGGCGCGCTTACGTTACCGACCAGTGTCCAGCTTTTATACTGCTGAGACGGCCGCATTTTGAACACGCAAAAAGAATCGTCAGCTGCTGCAAAAACAATACTTTCCACGGTACCGGCAAACGTTTCTTCCCACTGGCCGTTCATGACTCCTGCGCCTTTCGACAAATGGTCATGACCGCTTGCAAAAATTCTTCATACGCCTTTTTTTCTATTTGATTTACATCCGCGCTGAGCGCTTGGCGATTTTGCGCCTCACGCTCCGGATCGTAAACGGGCAGACCGTGCTTGCTTTTATAGCGGCCGATCGCCTGCGCCAGCGCGAGCCGTTGTAAAAAAAGCGGCTTGATCTGTGCATCCAGCGCACGAATTTCATTACGCCATTGTTCGAGCTCCGTCATATTCCCTCCTGTCTGTATTATAACCCACAGCAGTATTTTCCCAAGCAAAAAGAGGAATCCGCGGATTCCTCTTTTTACGAATGCAACATTCTGTGTAACACTTCGCCGATCTTGCGAATGCCTTTACGAATGCGCGCTTCGTCCATACTTGAATAGTTCAGTCGGAAATAATTTTTCTGCTTGGTCACCGGGAAAAATCCTTCTCCCGGCGTAAACGCAACATTTTCTTGCAACGCTTGGGTTAACACGTCACGCGCATCACAACCTTTTGGCAGTTCCACCCAAATGAACAAGCCGCCGCGCGGTTCCGTCCACTGCACATTGTCCGGAAAATGCTGCTGCATAGCGGTCAGCATCACATCATGACGTTGCCGATATAAATCCGCATTCGCCGCGACATGACCTTCATAATCCGCTTTCTGCAAAAACGCGGCCACTTGCCGCTGCACCAATGACGAAGTCGAAAGATCCGCCGCCTGTTTTATAAAGTCAGCGCGTTCGATGACTTCCGCAGGTCCCGCTAAATAGCCGATCCGTAAACCGGGTGATAACGTTTTGGAAAATGTTCCCAGAAAAGTAACAAGATGCTTCGTATCCAGCGCTTTTAACGTCGGTAACGCTTCTCCCGAAAAGCGTAATTCACCATACGGATGATCTTCCCACACCGGAATTTCGTATTGATTGACAAGCTCCATGAACTTTTGCCGGCGCTCAAGTGACCAGGTAATGCCGGTCGGATTTTGAAAATCCGGAATTACGTAAATAGCCTTTACTTTTTTTTGCGTGGCGAGAATTTCCGCCAGCGCTTCCGGAATTACACCTTCTTCATCCATCGGCATTTCCACGTACGTCGGCTGCGCCAGATCAAAAGCATTCAGAGCGCCGATGTAAGACGGTCCTTCCACCAACAATACATCGCCGGGATCCAGAAAGACACGAGCTAAAAGATCCAATCCCTGTTGCGAACCGGCTGTAATTAAAATATCGTCCGGCACTACGGTTGCCTGTAAATGATTTTGGAACCAATCGGACAGATATTCACGTAAGGGTAAGTAGCCGCGCGAAGGTCCGTATTGCAAGGCGGCCACACCGTCTTTAGCAAATACTTCCTGCGTGACGGCCGCTAACGTTTCAATCGGAAATGTTTCCGGTGCGGGTAAACCGCCCCCGAATGAAATCACTTCCGGTTGCGCCGTTAATTTGAGCAGCATATCAATATCCGACAGGGCAAAATTCTGCGTTAATCGAGAAAACTTCATGCTCCAACCACTTCTTTTCGCGAGCGGTCATATTCTTCCAACGCCAAGATCGCGTTTCGATACATTTCTTTATCGACCTTGTACGGCATCACGTTCAAATCAAAAGTTTGCAACGCCCGTGTCAGAGCCGGTTCCAATTCATCGACCGTCACATCGATATCGGCAAGACAGGTCGGTAATTGCATGGCGCGGTTAAAGTCATATACTTTCGCCAACTCGTCGTCCGCGCCGTCCATCGCAAGCAACACCAACACTCCGTACGAAACGAGTTCACCATGCATATGGTTGGCTTCCACTTGCGGCAGTTCCACCAAGCCGTACGTAAGCGAATGCGCCACGGCAGTGTTGTAATCCGGTTCCAGAAAAATCGAAGCAAAACCGGTGCTGACAATCACATTGAGGATTGTTTGCCGCAACGCTTCGCTGGTTTTACCCGCCTGCGCGTCCTTATAACCGGTGACAGCCGACTGCATCAACGGCTCGGCACACATGCCGCTGAGCGTCACGCCCACCTGATTGGAATGAAGAATCGAACGATCGCGCGCGGACAGTCGGCTTTCATAATACTTAGCTACCGAATCTCCGATCCCCGCCCAAAGATACTGCGCCGGTGCGGAACCGATAATACGTTCATTAATAAACGTATGAACCGGTGGATGATTGGCGTCATAGGCGCGATCAAAACGATGGTCTTCCAAATAAACGGCCGCGATACTCGTCACGGCCGCGCAGGTCGCCGCAATGGTCGGGAACGTAAAAAACGGTTTTTGCAATTCACCGGCGATGACCTTAACCGTATCAATCGCTTTGCCCCCGCCGACCGCAAACAACATATCCGCGTCGGCAACGGTAGGAATTTCCGCCAGTCGTTCGGCATTGGCAAAAGAACATTCTTTGCCGTACATTCGCCAATCCGTTACCTCCAGTGATGTCTTTTGAAGAGCCGCTTCTAATGCCGGCCGCGCTTTTGCAAGCGCTGTTTCGCCGCCTAAAATGGCGACCGTTTTCCCGTACGTTGCACAAACGGTTTCAATGGCTGCATACGCATCATCTCCGCCGATCGTGAACCCCGGAATATTAACGGTGTACGACTTCATGAAATCCCTCCTTTTTCGATAAACAAAAACCGCCAAGACGGCGGTTTCATAACTTTGCCCGGGTATTGTCACTTATTCTAACAATCTTACCGACACATGTCAATATTTAATTTCTCTGTTAAATTGTGCAGCGCACGATCGGTATCATTATACATTTGCGCAATCAAAGCGGCGACCTCGGAGAATTTTTCTTCCGGACGCAGATACGCAACGAAGAACAGACGGAAGCGTTTTCCGTATAAATTAGCGGAAAAATCGGGAAAATAGGTTTCCACCCGCGTCGGTACATCGGTAAATGTCGGATTGGTACCGACATTGGTAACACCTTTAAGAAGGGTACCGTCGTAACGGGCCACAGTAGCATACACACCGTTGCGCGGTGCGACACGATCTTCATGCAACGCCATATTGGCGGTAGGAAAACCGAGTGTGCGGCCGCGTTGGTCACCGTGCAAAACTACTTCATCAATCGACCAATACCGTCCGAGCAATGTCGCTGCCCGTCCCGGTTCACCCGCCAGTATGGCCGCGCGAATTTCCGAACTGCTGACCACGCCGCCGGCATCTTGCAGTAGCGGTACGGAAATAACTTCCCAGCCGGCGTCTTTGGCATAATTATGTAAGGTCGTAACCGTCCCTTGCGCGTCGGCGCCAAAGCGAAAGTTTTCTCCCACTACCACACCGACGATGTGTTGATTGTTTTGCAGCATGTGCAAAAACTCCGTCGCACTTTGCCGCATCTGCGCAACCGTCGGTTGGAGCCAGATAATTTCATCCACGCCCTGCAGTCGCAGATATTTTTCTTTATCCGCAAGCGTCAATAAATCACCGGCATACGCCTCCGGCGTTAATGCCGCTTTCGGGGTTTTCGTAAACGTCACGGCCACCAGCCGCGCCGTTTCTCGATCCGCGAGTGCGCGGGCGGTGCGAAGGACTTCAATATGCCCGCGATGCACGCCGTCAAAATTGCCGATAGTTAAAACGGTACGGCGCGCCGCCGTTTCATATATCGCTCGTTTCATTCTTCCACCCACACTTTATAAGGCCGTATGCCCCCTTCTGCCGCCGGTTTGCCGAGACCGATGAATTGTCCATCACACCACAGAGCCGTTACATCACTGATCGTACCGCGAATCGTCTGACCGTGGCGAAAGCGTTCCGCAGCTGCAGTCGGCACCCGATATTGCGGCAAATGGCGTATAGCATCCGTCGCAGGACGTAGCGCCGCCTCTTTCGCCGCCCGAATTTCTTCGAGTGTCCACGCATCTTCCAGCGTAAAATTGCCGACCCGCTCCCTCACCAGAAACGACATCGTCAGCGGTATACCCAAGGCCTTACCGAAATCTCTTCCCAATGCGCGGATATACGTTCCCTGCGAGCAAACGATGCGCGCGCGCAAATACGGTAATTGGTAAGAAATGTCCGTAAACTCGTGGATCGTGATTTCACGCGCAGGCAATTCCACCTTCTGATTTTTCCGCGCCAGTTCGTAGGCTTTACGTCCATCCACTTTGATCGCGGAATATTGCGACGGTCGTTGTAAAATCGTCCCGCGAAATGAGGCGGCGGCGGTTTCGAGTTGTTCTGCCGTAAGTTCGGGGATAGCGCTCATTTGTTGTACAATCGTGCCGCTCGTATCTTCCGTATCGGTAGCGATGCCCACCAACCACTCCGCAAGATACACTTTCGGCTCTGTCGGCGCCCATGCCAAAAGCCGCGTCGCTTTGCCCAGAAATACCGGCAAAACGCCCGCGGCCAAAGGATCCAATGTGCCGGAGTGGCCTATTTTACGAATGCCGTAAATTTTTCGCAAAACGTAAATGACATCATGGGATGTCATACCGGCCGGCTTCAGTACATTAATGATTCCCTGCATAAGTCAACGCAGCCTCTGCTTTCGGCAACACTTCGGCGATCGCCGTCGCAAGGTCGGTGTACATGGTGCACCCTGCCGCGCGAATATGTCCGCCGCCGCCGAATTGTGCTGCCAACTTCGATACATCGACACTGTTTTTAGAACGGAAGCTTACATACGTTTTTTGCGGCTCATCATATTTAAATTGCAGTGTGAGTTCCACACCTTCGATGTTGCGAGCCAAATCGAGATAGGTGTCGACATAATGACGACCAGACTCGATAGCCGCTTTATCCATAACGATATAACTCAATCGGTGATCGGCCGCAAATTGCAATGTGGACATGATCGGCCCCAAAATCGTCAACGCTTCTTTCGGCAACGAATCCATGGCCTGCGAAATACGGTCGGGGCGTGCGCCGCGATCTACCAACTCGGCCGCCATTGCAAGCGTTTGCGCCGTCGTATTGCCATAGCGGAAAAAGCCGCAATCGGTAGCAATCGCCATGTAGAGTGCATTCGCCATGGACGGCGTAATATCCCAGCCCCATTGCATAAAGAGACGGGTTAAAATTTCGCCCGTCGCGGCGGCATGCTCGTCGAGATAAAGCATGTCCGCATAATCAGGATTCGAAACGTGATGATCGATATTCACAATCGGCACGTTTTCCGGCCAGGCATAATCGCCGGCGCGTGTCGGCGTGCTTAAATCCATGAACAAAATGTGATCATATTTTTTGTCGGGAATTTCACGGTGTATTTCTTTCGCCAACGGTAAGAACAGATATTTTTCCGCAATGGTGTCGTCGACCAGCATATCAGCCGACACACCACGGGCGCGCAATGCTTCCGTGATCGCCAAAACCGAACCGAGACAATCACCGTCCGGTTTAACGTGGCCGACTACCAGTACCGACTTGACACTCTCCAATGTCTGACGCAATCTGTCTTCACTGATCTTCATCGGCCGCACCTTCCCGTCTGTTTTTCGATTCTTCTTTGTCCTTAATCGACTTCAGTACCCGTTCAATATGATCACCGTAATCAATCGATCGATCTACGGCAAACGTAATTTCCGGGGTATGACGCACTTGCAGCCTTTTACCGAGCTCGGTACGAATAAAGCCGGTGGCATTTTGGAGTGCGGCAAAGGATTTTTCTTTTTCCTCATCGTTGCCGAACAAACTTACGTAGACAGTCGCCTCACGCAAATCACCGGTAACCGCTACTTCCGTAACCGTGACAAATCCGAGTCGGGTGTCTTTCAAGTCACGGAGCAGCATTTGACCAATCTCCTGCTTGATAAATTCCTGCATCTTACGCACGCGTAATTGGGACATTACAAGCACCTCCCTTTAGTCGATCGTTTGTTCAATTTCTTCCTGGGTAAAGGCTTCCAAAACATCGCCTTCTTTGACATCGCGGTAGCTTTCAATCGAAATCCCGCATTCATATCCTTCCGCCACTTCTTTAACGTCATCTTTAAAGCGGCGGAGCGATGCTATGCTTCCTTCATGAATAACGATGCCGTCGCGAATTAAACGCAATTCCGCATTGTTGGTAATCTTGCCTTCCGTAACGTACGAACCGGCGACAATCACCTTCGGCGTCGGAATCACCTGACGCACTTCCGCACGTCCCAAGACAACTTCACGGAACTTCGGTGCCAACATGCCCTGCATTGCCTGCTTGATATCGTCAATCGCATCATAAATGACACGGTAAGTGCGCATATCAACCTGTTCCTGTTCGGCAATTTTACGGATATTGGCATCCGGCCGTACGTTAAAGCCGATGATCAACGCATTCGCCGCGGAAGCCAGCATGATATCCGATTCGGAAATCGCGCCGACGCCGGCGTGCACGACATCAATCCGTACTTCCGGATTTTTAATCCCTTCAAAGGACTGGCGCAGCGCTTCGACCGACCCCTGTACATCCGCTTTGATGACGATATTCAAGTTTTTCAGTTCGCCTTCTTTGATCTGATTGAAAAGATCATCCAGAGTGACTTTCTGCGAACGATTTTGTTCTTCGTATTTCTGTTTGGCAATGCGTTTTTCCGCAATGCTGCGCGCATCCCGTTCATCCATGGCGTACAGCAGTTCACCCGCCGTCGGAACATCGGACAAACCGAGTACTTCGACCGGTGTCGACGGTTCCGCCTTTTTAATAAGATCGCCGCGTTCGTTGTTCATCGCGCGGACACGACCGAATGCCGTACCCGAAACGATACCGTCACCGGTACGCAACGTACCGTTTTGAATCAGAACGGTAACGACCGGACCGCGACCTTTGTCCAGTTCCCCTTCGACGACTACGCCGATCGCGTTACGGTTCGGATTCGCTTTCAGTTCCAACACCTCCGCTACCAGCAAAATATTTTCCAACAGGTCATCAATGCCCTGATGTTTTTTCGCGGATACCGGTACCATGATGGTATCGCCGCCCCAGTCTTCCGGCAACAGCCCGTGTTCCGCCAGCTGCTGTTTGACAAGGTCCGGGTTGGCGGCCGGTTTATCCATTTTATTGATCGCGACAATAATCGGCACTTTCGCCGCTTTCGCGTGGTCAATTGCTTCCAGTGTTTGCGGCATAACACCGTCGTCGGCGGCGACTACGAGAACGGCAATATCCGTCACCTGTGCGCCGCGCGCGCGCATCGCCGTAAACGCTTCGTGTCCAGGCGTATCCAGGAATACTACTTTCTTTCCTTGGTAACGAATCTGATACGCACCGATATGCTGCGTGATACCGCCCGCTTCGCGCGCTGTCACGTGGGTCTTGCGGATCGTGTCCAGAAGCGATGTTTTACCGTGGTCGACGTGTCCCATGATCGTCACTACCGGCGGGCGCGGCAGAAGATCTTCCGGCGCGTCTTCGATTTCCGGAATTTCCGTACCGTCTTCTTCCGGTTCCATCTCGAGCAACGTAATACCATATTCTTCCGCCAACAATTCAACCGCATCACGATCGACTTCCTGGTTGATCGTTGCCATAATGCCGAGCAGCATCAACCGTTTGATGACATCACCGACTTCTTTTTTGAATAATTCGGCAAGTTCTTTTACGGTTACGGACGGCGGCATCGCTACTTCAGTAACGGCCTCCGCATTGTCGTGAGCATGCTCGTTTTTATTTTTGCCTTTGGCGCGTGATTTTTTGATGGATTGCGCCAACAGCGATGTGCCGCGTTCTTTGCCGCGACGATCATTTTTGTTTTGATTCCGACCGCGCTGATTGCGGCGTTGATTACGATTGGCTTTACGCCCGCCGCGATCCTTGCCGGAGCCCTCTTCCAGATTCGCTACCGCATTGTGATCCGCCATATTGCGGCTCGACGATTGCGTGCGTTGCGCCGCTTTATGCGCACGCTTTTCAACCGGTCGGGAAGAACGCTGTCCTTCGTCCGCACGCAGTTTTTCTTCAGGACGTACCGTCGGTTGTGCTTTTTTCTGTGGTGAACGCCGGATATCGGCGCCGCCATGCTGCTGCACATTGACGCTGCGTTCCTGTTTTTTGGCCGATTCCGCACGCTTAACGGCGACCTGCTTCGCAGGCGCCGATTTCGCCGCCTGCTTTGCCGCAACTTTTTGCGGGCGCGGTTGCACTTTCGGCTTTGTTTCCAGCTTACGTCCCTTGCCGTCCACTAAAAACTCTTCTTTCGGCTTGCCCGATTGCTGATCAAACCGCACGGTCCGTGCCGGACGACGCCGACGCGGTTGTTTTGGGGTCGAGGGAGATGCGGCTGCCGCCGATTTGGTCGCTGCGGCTTTGGTTTCCGTCGAACCTGTTGCCGGCTTACCTGCATACACCCGATCCAACAGTTGTTTGGTTTTTTCGTCTACGACACTCAAATGGCTTTTGACTTCCACATTATGCGATTTCAATGTCGAAATGATATCTTTATCTGTCTTGTTATATTGTTTTGCTAATTCCCAGACTCGAAATTTCTGCATATAACTCCTCCTTACTCGTCCAGTCGTTCACGAACGGCCCTTGCCAACCCCCGATCCATGATCAACACAGCGACACGTCGGTTTTTCCCGATCGCATCTCCCAGTTCCGTTGCCGTGGCCGTGAAGCAATAATCGATCTGTTCGCGTTCGGCCAAATGGACCAGCTTTTCACGATTATTACGGGCACAGTCCGCAGCAATGATCAAGAGCTCTCCGTCGCCATTGCGCAACGTTTTAATTAAGGTGTCACTCCCCGAAATCACATTTCCGGAACGCTGAGCAATTCCCAATAGGGATAACGCACGTTCCAAGTTCATGCCAGTTGCTCCTCCAGATCTTTGTACACCTGCTCCGGTACATTGCGTTTCAACGACCGTTCTAAACCGTGCGAAGTATATGCTTTTGCCAAACACTCCGCGCTGGGACAAATGTAGGCGCCGCGTCCGGGCGCTTTGCCGGTAGGATCCAGTTTAATTTCTCCGCTCGCGGGAGCCACGATGCGAACCATATCCCGTTTATCTTTCATCGCGCCGCAACCGACACAACGTCGCAGCGGTAATTTTTTAGTTTTCTTCATCATGCGGGGTCACCTCATCGCCAGGCAACGTTTCTTCGGACTGCGCCGCTCCCATGGTCGCATCCAATTCCGCAAGCAAATCTTCCTCATCGTCATCATAGAAGTCTTCAAAACCGTCTTCCGCGGCTTGGGATTCACTCTTAATATCAATCTTCCAATTTGTCAGTTTGGCCGCCAAGCGTGCGTTTTGACCGGCTTTACCGATCGCCAGCGACAATTGGTAATCCGGAACAATAACATGGGATGTTTTTTCTTCATCCCAGACGCTGACCGAAATGACCTTTGACGGACTGAGTGAGTTGGCGATATACAGCGCCGGATCTTCATCCCAGCGCACGATATCGATCTTTTCGTCATGCAACTCATCCACGATATTTTGCACGCGTTGTCCTTTCGGACCGACGCAGGCACCTACCGGATCGATGTTTCCATCCACGGAGTACACCGATATTTTCGAACGTGAACCCGCTTCGCGAGCCACGGATTTGATTTCCACCGTACCGTCATAAATTTCCGGTACTTCCAGTTCAAAGAGGCGTTTCAACAGTCCCGGATGCGTCCGTGACAAGATGATCTGCGGTCCTTTGGACGTTTTCTTTACTTCCACCACATAACATTTCAATCGATTTTTCGGACGGTACCGTTCGCCGGGGATCTGCTCGGTGGAAGGCAAAATGCCTTCCGTCTTGCCCAAGCTGACGTATACGGTCTTATTGTCAATTCGTTCGATCATGCCGGTCAGGACATCTCCTTCACGGCCGACGAATTCATCGTAGATCACATTGCGTTCCGCTTCTTTCAAACGTTGCGTCATGACTTGTTTTGCGGTCTGCGCCGCCATGCGACCGAAATTTTTCGGCGTCACTTCCTGCTGCACAAGATCGCCCACCGCATATGCCGAGTTTAATGCCTGCGCATCCGTGAGCGAAATTTCCAATTCCGGATCTTCGACGTTTTCCACCACCGTCTTGGTCACAAAAATATGGTACACGCCCGTTTCCCGATCAATCGTCGCCGTCGCTTCGGCATGCGTTCCGGTTTCGCGTTTGTATGCGCTGAGCAATACCGCTTCAAGCGATTCGAATATAACGTCCGCGGGCAAACCTTTTTCCGTTTTCAAGAATTGCACCGCTTGTAATAGTTCCTGATTCATTTCTTCCCCCCTGCTAAAATGACACGTGCAACCGTACCGTCGCTATGTCGGCACGTGGAATTTCTTCTTTTCCCGCTTCGGTTTCCAATTGCAGCGCCGCCTCCGTATAGCCTAAAAGCGTCGCTGTAAATTCTTTATGACCGGCACGGGCACTGTATAATTTCACATCGACTTCGCTACCGGCATAACGATCGAAATCACGGTCTTTTTTTAATACACGGTCAATGCCGGGAGACGATACTTCCAGTAAATAGTTGTTGGCAATAAAATCCGCCTTATCCAGCTCGGTGCTGAGTGCTTCACTCATCGTCTGGCAATCTGTCAGATCCACGCCGCCCTCTTTATCGATGTAGACTCGCAAGATCCAGTCCTGCTCCCGCACATATTCCACATCGACAAGTTCCATTCCGGCCGCTTTCACCAACGGTTCCGCCAATTCTTCTACGCATACTGCGACTTTTTTCTGCGCCATGTTATCCCTCCCTGCAAAGTGTGTAACTGCAAGAAAGAGTGAGCCGCGGCTCACTCCTCCCATAAAAAACCATTAATTATTTATGTCATTATATCATATCGAAAAAAGCAGCGCAAATTTCATCCGTCCAAGGCGGACAAAGTCGCCGCCAAATGCGCCTCGATTTTTTGCGAAAGTTCTTTTACCGTGGCCGCATCAAAATCGTGCACGATACCGGGGACACCTTGATTTCTCGTCTCGGCAAAAAAATCATCACGAAATACATTGTAGAAAAACAGTATCCCCTTCGTATTGGTCGCATCGGCATACGCCAAAATAATATAGGATCCGTTTAAGCCGAGAATCGGCGCCGAAGGCACAATAACGCGACGGTAGCGGCGGTACGCTTCCGGTATGCCATGTTCGCTCTCCCAATCCAAAATACCGGCGTTTTTCACTAATATGGATGCGGTTTCATCGCGACGTACAAAACGATCTGTGACCACTCGCACAAAATCGGCTTGGAGAATCTTCCAAAAATCCGCCGCGCTGTCATATGTAAATCGAATATCCGTCAGCACGATAAGGCCCAAATCATATTTCACCATAAAGTCGGCGGTTTCATCTGCATACAAGCCTAAAATACGCCAGCCGAAAGAAGCTTCTTCATAGCAAAATAAAATATGCCGCTCCCGCTCTTCCGCGGAAAGCTCGCGGCGTTTCCATGAACCAATCGCGGTCGGCAAATCAACCGCATTTTCCATTTCCGCTAATAGATTTTCATATGTCGCACTATCCATGTTATTCGTCCTCATGTTGGTGAAAATAATCCGCGTAAATGGACTGGTAATGTAATACGCTCGTTACAAATTCACGTGTTTCCGGAAACGGAATTTCTTCTACCGCAGGAGCACGTTCGTGCCACCCGTACGTATCCATCCATTCCTCCACATGACCTCGTCCCGCGTTATAGGCCGCCAGGGCAAGTACGGGAGAGTGAAAATGATCATACAGATAACGTAAGTACCATGTCCCGTTGGCAATATTTTCCTCCGGATCGGTAAGGTTTCGTACTTTTGTGTCTCGCTGCTCGGCAATCCAATGAGCCGTCACCGGCATTAGCTGCATCAAACCGATCGCGCCGCGGGGCGAAACCGCATTCGCCTGAAAACGGCTTTCGGTAAAAATCACGGCGGCTACCAGTTCGGGCGGCAAGTCATTTTGCTCCGCATAGGTTTCCACCAGCGACGGGTAGGATACTTTATGAAAATAGTTGTACGCGATGTAGTCGGCTCCATATAAAAAATACCAAACGCCGAATACGAGCATGAAAAGCGACCACCAAGTTCGTTTACGCATGAGTTTCTTCCCGTAAGTCTTTTAATAATCTTTCCAATTGCTGATGCGTGTCCAATAAGCTGCCGCTGTTATCGATGATGACATCGGCAAAATTTTCCCGCAGCTGCGGATCCAGTTGCGCCGCCAGCCGCCGCTTCGCCATTTCTGCCGAAAGGCCGTTGCGCAGACGCAAGCGTTCTATCTGCTGCGCCCGCGTAGCGCGCACCACCCACACCTGATCGACTTTGTTTTGCCAGCCGAGATCGATCAGAAGCGGAATGTCCCACACCATAAACGGCTCACCCGCCGCAGCAAGTCGGTCCGACTCCTGTTCAAACCAATCCAAAATCGCCGGATGCATAATCGCGTTCAGCTTTTTGCGGGCCGCGCTGTCATTAAAAATGACATCCGCTAATTTGGCACGATGCACCTGCTGATCCGGTTGTAAAATTCCCACGCCGAACTCTTCAACTATGGCATCGTAAACCGCATGCCCCGGTCTTACCACCAGGCGAGCGGCCCAATCCGCATCCAGGATCGGTACGTCATGTTGTTGCAGCCAACGACTGACTTCGCTTTTACCGGAAGCAATGCCGCCGGTGAGACCGATTTTCTTCATTTTTATTTTTGACAGTGAGGACAATACACTGTCGTTCTGCCTCCTAAATGAATGCTTTGTAACAGATGTTGACACCGTTTGCAAGGTAAACCTTTGCGCCCGTATACGGCAAGGCGTTGCACATGCAAGCCTCGTTTACCGGCACTGTCGCGGTAATCCCGAAATGACGTGCCGCCGTCCTCGATACTTTCCGTAAAGACCGTTTTGAGTGCTGCCAGTAAGCGCCGCGCTTTCGGTCGTGTCAAACGATCGGCGCGCATTTGCGGTCGCAATCCGGCCAGAAATAATGCTTCATCCGCATAAATATTGCCGACGCCGGCGATGACCCGCTGATCCAACAGCAAGGTTTTAAGCGCCACCTTGCGTCCTCGTGAAGCCGTGTATAAAACAAGCTCCGATGTCTGCGAAGAAAATGGCTCCGGTCCCAATTTCAGCAGCGGCGGATACATGGTAAGATCGGCGCGGCGCAACAGCGTCAGGCCGCCGAACGTGCGCACATCTTTAAAATACAATACAGCCGGCGGCGCGAGCCGGATTTCAACGCGTACATGCGAAATCGAAGCGTCGTGCGTCCGATATAAAAGCGCGCCCGTCATTCGCAAGTGCCCTACGAGCACCAACCGTTCGGTATAGAGCAGCAAGTATTTTCCACGCCGCTTTACCTCGGTAAAACGGGTCCCGATCAGTTCCGGGAGTAAGCCTTGCGGATCCGCAAAGGCTTTGGCGAGATGAACTTTTATCTCTGTAATTTCCTGGCCGGGCAACACTTCGTTCAGCTGGCGACAAATGACTTCCACTTCCGGCAATTCCGGCATTACTTCGCCATCTCCCAATTCGTGCCGTAGTGAATATCTACTACCAGCGGCACCGCCAGTTCCGCGGCGCCGGGCATGTGCATTTCTAAAATTTGCGTAACGATTTCACGCTCTTCTTCGACGACTTCCAATACGAGTTCATCGTGCACCTGCAGCAGCATGCGACTTTTCAGCTGGTTACGAACCAGCGCCCAATACACATTATTCATCGCGCGCTTGATAATATCCGCCGCGGCCCCTTGGATCGGCGTGTTGAGAGCCGTGCGTTCGGCAAAAGAACGCCGATTGAAATTGCGGCTGTGAATATCCGGTAAGACGCGAAAACGACCGTACATCGTTTCTGCGCGCCCCGATTCTTTCGCCGCTGCAATCGAATCCGCCATGTATTGGCGAACCTTGGGATAGCGCTCGAGATATTTTTCAATATACGCGCCCGCCTCTTCGCGGCTGATGCCGAGATCGCGCGCCAAACCGTAATCGCTAATGCCGTAAATGATTCCGAAGTTGACCGCCTTGGCATGTGAACGTTCCTCCGCCGTTACATCTTTCGGATCTTTATGCAACACTTCCGCGGCGGTGCGACGGTGGATATCCTCTTGATGTAAGAAGGCTTCCCGCAGTTTTTCATCCCCGGAAAGATGCGCGAGAATACGCAATTCAATTTGTGAATAGTCGGCCGACATGAAGCCACTAACCCCTTCGCCCGGCACAAAGAGCGAACGAATCCGACGACCTTCCTCCGTGCGCACGGGAATATTTTGCAAGTTCGGGTCGGAACTGCTGAGCCGTCCCGTTGCCGTGACGGTTTGATTAAAGGTCGTATGCACCCGCTCGGTCTCCGGATCCACCAGTTCCGCGATCCCGTCAAGATATGTTGAAATCAATTTAGTGATCGTGCGATAGTTGAGTACTTTCGACACAATCGGGTGTTTCTTAAGCAAGCCGTTCAAAACTTCGGCGTCTGTCGAATAACCGGTTTTCGTTTTGCGTCCCGGCGGTAACTCCAGTTTGGTAAATAAAACATTCGACAATTGTTGCGGACTTAAAATATTAAATGTTTCCCCGGCCAATTCATAAATCTCAGCGGCTAGAGTTTCCGCCTGCGCAGTAAATTCTTTTTTTAACGCGACCAGTTTTTTCTGATCAATCGCGATCCCCGTACATTCCATTGCCGCCAACACTTGCGTCAACGGCATCTCAAACATCATATAGAGATCCCATGCGCCGTTCGCTTTCAATTCCGCCGTAAGCGGCTCTACCAGTTGTGCAAACATTTGAGCGCGGGCCGCCAGCATTTTTCCCCCGTCCTCATACGGATACGGCGCCGGTACGTGGTAGGCATCCGCTAAGTAAGTGACGGGATACGAGGTGCGCGTCGGGTTTAATACGTACGCGGCCAATGTGACGTCAAATAATTCTGCGACCGAAGTAAAAATGCCCGCCGCCTGGTACAGCAACTTAGCGTGGTCGGTAATAATCTGCGCTTCGCCGCCGAGAAGGATGCGGAGCGCTTCCGTGGCGGATTCCTCCTGCCAATAGTAGAGCGTATCATCTGCCAGCGCCGCGAGTTCTTTCAATACAAGATGCGGAATTTTACCCGCGGTTGTCACGCTGACCGCCACGCGATCCGCATCTTGCAACACGCTCGGTTTCGCATCGGTAACGACATTCATGTCGGCAGGTTCTTCCTGCAACGGTTGCGCAAAAAGGCCTTCGTCGCCGGTGATAATATGCGCTGCCTGCATTTTTTCGAGCATGCTGCGAAAACCGAGTCGCTCAAACAGCGTACGAGCTTCATCGACACGCCCCTGCGGTTCCATCTCGGATAGGTCGGTCGAAATCTCCACATCCGTTTTAATCGTCGCAAGTTCGCGAGAAATGTAGGCGATGTCTTTATTTTCCGTCAATCGTTCGACCAGTTTTTTGCCGCTGACCTCGTCCAAACGGGCAAAAATTTCATCGAGCGTCGGAAATTGCCGTAACAATTTCGAAGCCGTTTTCGGACCGATACCAGCGACGCCCGGAATATTATCGGAGGTATCGCCCATGAGCGCTTTCCAGTCGACGATTTGCTCGGTCGTGACGCCCGTGCTTTCCAACACCGTCTCCGGCGTCATCGCTTCCAACTGCGTCACGCCCCGTTTCGTCAGGTACACGGTAGTGGCATCGTCGACCAGCTGCAATGTATCGCGATCTCCGGTGATAATAGCGACATCGCATTCGTCGCGGTAGCGTTTACTGAGCGTGCCGATCAGATCGTCACCCTCGTAGCCTTCTTTTTCGTATTGCGCGATCCCGAGTGTCTGCAGCACTTCCCGGATCAGACCGAACTGCGGTGCAAGATCATCGGGGGCATCCGGTCGATTTCCCTTATAGTCCGCATACAGCTCATTGCGAAACGTCACTCTTCCTTTATCAAATGCCACCGCTAAGTAAGTCGGCTTAAGATCCTCAAATACTTTGGCCAACATCAGTAAAAAACCGTATACCGCATTCGTCGGATTTCCCTGCGGATCGGTTAACGCCGGTAGCGCAAAGAACGCGCGATACAGTAAACTGTTACCGTCAATTAAGACAAGGCGAGGTTTGCTCATAGATTCCTCCCATTATGCTATACTATATTCAAATACATGTCATTATACCATATTTGCAACCGCGAACCGTGTTTTGCGACTTTGTCACATGTCAGCACATCGATGCGAAAAATACCGCAAACAAAGGCTTTTCATATTATAATAGAGTTATGCCGATGAAATGGATAGTGACGGATGCCCTGGCGGGTAAGACCGTCAGTCAGCAATTACGTTTATTGGGTATCTCCCAACGCGAACGACGACGCTTACGCAGAGAAGCAACGGTCTTTTGCAACGGGGGACGTGTCGATTTCCACACACTTCCTCCGTGCGCCGCGGAAATCTCGCTGGAGTGGCCCGTTCCCGCGCGACCGCCGGCCTGGCATATACCGTTGGATATTCGCTATGAAGATGCGCAATATATCGTCGTCAATAAACCCGCGGGCATGTTGGTTCACGCGACGGCAAAGGAGCGTGAAAAGACCTTTCTGCATGCGCTTTCCGCGTATTTCGAACGGCATGATACGGATGCATATCCGCATCTCGTACAACGTTTGGACAAAAATACTTCAGGATTGGTTCTTGTGGCAAAATCGCCACAGGCGCAGCATGCGCTCAACCGCAACCACTTGGCGTCGGTCGAGCGTACCTATAGGGCGTTAGTGCCCGGGCGATTCTTTACACCGTACGCCGAAATTGCCTGGCCGATTGCCCGCCGTAAGGACAGTATCATTTTACGTGAAGTGAATCTGACGGCAGGCAAACCCGCCGTTACCTATGTCACACGCTTAGCTGCGAATCAACAACTTTCCTACCTCGGTATCCGTCTGAAAACCGGACGAACGCATCAAATTCGGGTGCACCTCGCCCATCTCGGCTACCCGCTGCTGGGAGATGATTTGTACGGAGGATCCCGAGATATTCTTGCGCGGCAAGCCTTACATGCCGCTACCCTTACTTTCATGCAGCCATATACCGGCCAAACGGTTCGCGTCAGCGCGCCGCTTGCACCGGATATGAACGCCGTTCTTGAACGGCATTTATCTCATTATTTCCGTTAGCCTTAAGGAGGTTATCTCATGCCGCTTGTCAGCTCTACTGAAATGTTTAAAAAAGCGTATGAAGGGAAATACGCGATCGGCGCATTCAATGTCAACAATATGGAGATCATCCAGGGCATTGTCGATGCCGCGAAAGAAGAACAGTCACCGTTAATTTTGCAGGTTTCCGCCGGCGCCCGTAAATATGCCCGTCATATTTACCTTGTCAAATTGGTGGAGGCCGCTGTCAGTGATACGGGCCTGCCGATCTGTCTGCACTTGGATCACGGCGAAGATTTTGAAATTTGTAAAGCCTGCGTCGATGGCGGTTTTAATTCCGTCATGATCGACGGCTCCAAACATCCCTTTGAAGAAAATATCGCGTTGACCAAAAAGGTCGTTGAATACGCGCATTCGAAAGGCGTTGTCGTCGAAGCGGAGCTCGGGCGCTTGGCCGGTGTCGAAGACGACATCTCCGTATCCGCGCGTGACGCCCGGTTCACCGATCCGGATCAGGCTGTAGAATTTGTCGAACGCACCGGTTGCGACTCGCTCGCGATTGCGATCGGCACCAGCCACGGCGCGTACAAATTCAAAGGCGAACCGTATCTTGATTTTGAACGTCTGCAACACATTTCTGAACTGATGCCCGGATATCCGATCGTTTTGCACGGCGCTTCCACCGTCATTCCCGAATTTGTCGAGAAGTGTAATGAATACGGCGGCGACGTCGCCGGTGCACGCGGTGTGCCGGAAGAAATGCTGCGTAAAGCCGGTACCATGGGCGTTTGCAAGATTAATATCGATACCGATTTGCGCTTAGCGATGACGGCTTCGATTCGTGAACACTTGCAAAATCATCCGGCTGATTTTGACCCCCGTACATACTTGGGCGCCGGTCGTGCCGCCATTAAAGGCATGGTACAACATAAAATCAAACACGTACTTAACAGTTCGAACCGCATTTAAACAAAAAAAGAGAGCCGAAAGGCTCTCTTTTTTATTGTCATTGTGCCAGTGCTTTTTCGATATCGGTATAAGTTAAAACGCCATCGGCAATGATCTCGCCGTCTTTTTCGAGTGTGGGGACATACTCCAACGCAATCTCCATACAATGCCGATCATGCTCTTTCAAGGTGTCAGCATATTGCTCTCCCACCAACACTTCGGCAGCGCCGCTCAATCCTACTTCCTCCGCCCACTTTGCGAGCGTTGCGCGGTCGCTCATGTCGCCCTCTTCCTGGTACGCGCCCGTGTAAACACGGTCGACCCAGGCATCGGCTTTACCCTGCTCCTGCGCGAGTTCCAATACACGCAAGGCGTCAAAGCTCGACGCATCCCATCTGGCAGTCGTCGCATTAATGCCGGCCTCTTTACCGAGTTCAGCAAACTGTTCGCGCGCGCGTTCGCCGGCATATTTTTCTTTGGCTTTACGGTTACGCCATTCAGGATGAATTTCCCAGCCGTACCACTCCAGGCAGATATCTTTTTGCTCCTGTAATTTTCGTAAACTGCCCCAAGCATGGTAGCAGTACGGGCAAACGAAATCGAAATAAACACGAATTTTGGACATTACTATTCCTCCTTTGTGTTCCTGTTTTCATTATATCGCAAAAATGAACATGGTATAATATACGCAAAAGGGGGGGGTATAGATATGCTTTTTATTTATTATCCGAAATGCAGTACCTGCCGACGCGCCAAAGCCTGGTTGGACGATAACAATATCCGTTATGAAGAAAGACTGATCGTGGAAGATCCGCCGACCGCAAAAGATCTTCTCCGCTGGAGTAAAAAAACCAATCAGCCGCTGACAAAATTTGCCAATACGAGCGGTCAATTATATCGGTCAAGCGGCTTGGCCAAACGCCGTCTGACACTTTCCGATGAAGAGTTTGCCAAAGAGCTGTCCCGTGACGGCATGCTGATCAAGCGGCCCCTCTTGGTGATTGATGATGACCATATTCTAACCGGTTTTCGCCAAACGGAATGGGAAGCCGCGTTACTTAAATAGGAGGACTATATGGAGTTTAAAGAAGCGCTTGCCCTGCGTCAATCTACCCGAAATTACCGGACGAATCCCGTAGCTGCCGACGCTTTAGAGAATATTGTGCACGCCGGTGTCACAGCGCCGATTTCGTTGAGTCGTTATGAATCCTATCATTTGACTGTCATCACGGCCGAAGGTGTGTTGAAAAAGCTCGAGGAAGAATGGTTAGAACGCGGCAATACAGGCAATCCGATTTATGATGCCCCGGCACTGATCGTTGTTTTCGCTGATGAAAAAGTGACCTCCGGTTTGCGTAATGCCGATACGGGTTGTATCGTTACCCAAATGCATCTGGCCGCCACTGCGCTCGGTTTAGGGTCCTGCTACATTTGCGGTGCCATCCAGCAACTCGGCAAAGATGCCCGTTATCTCAACGGAGCACGTGTACCGGCCAATTTCGTGCCCATGGGAGCGCTTGCCATCGGCGAACCGATGAGACCACTCAAAGCTCGTCATAAAGAAAGTAAAATGACGGTCGATCGTTTATAAATAAAAAGAGCTGCGCTTTGCGCAGCTCTTTTTATTTCGATAATTTTTGTTTGCGTGCCCCAGTAGCGGCGGAACAGCACGAGCAACCTGTCATTTTTTTGTCACCGGTGCACCCCGGGCAATTTGTGCAGGAATTTTCTTCGTGCAGACCGTGCCAAAAATGCCATGTCAGGTAGACAAATGCCGCCAGCACTGCCACCCCTATAAAAACAGTTTGCATATTCTCACCTCAAAATCCGAGCATCCGACCGCCTTGATAAACCACAAAGGAGCACACCCAGGCAAGCGACGTACAATACATAAAGACAAATGCCGGCCAACGAAACGAGTCAGTTTCCCGACGCATCACAGCGAGTACGGCCAGACACGGACAGTATAACAAAACAAAGACCATCAGACTGAGCGCAATCAACGGATCAAACGCGGGATCCGCGGCAAGACGTTCCATCAAACCGCTGCTGTCATCCGGATCGGCTTGCATGCTGTAGATCGTGCCGAGCGAACTTACCAACACTTCTTTCGCCGTTAAAGCAGCTACCAGCGAAACGCCGATTTTCCAATTAAAGCCGAGCGGTTGCAAGACAGGTTCGATCATGTGTCCGAATTGTCCTGCATAGCTGTGAGCAAGTTGATCGGCACTTTCCGCACGATCAATCGCCGCCATTTCTTCTTCGTGATCTTTCGTTAAGGCAAAATATTCCAACGCATACGGGTAGTATTGCGGCTGTGTCTCGGCCACCGATTGCAACGCCACCGGAAATTCCCGACCATATGCGGTAAACGACTTGGCAAGCGTTTCTTCTTCGGCGGCGTTTCCTTCTTCTTGCGCCGCGGCCAGCGCTTCCTCATTTTGCGTCTGCAAGGTTTCCAACGTTGCCACCGCTTGGAAAAGTGCCGGATTCTCATTGATTTCGTTAATGGCAAACGGCGCAAGCACTGCTTCCGCTTGGGTTTGATATTCCTGTGTCGCGGCGGCACGCAACGCGTCATAATCCTGATCAAGCGGGACATTTTGCGGATATACGGTAATAAACCAAACAACCACAGAAGCCGCCAAAATAAACGTGCCTGCTTTTTTAAAGTATAGCACCGCTCGTTCCCACATGTGAAGCAAAACACCCTTTAGCGTCGGAACGTGGTACTCCGGCATTTCCATAACGAACGGTTCCCTTTCTCCCGGGAATAAAAATTTACGGAAAGCCAGCGCCAGCACAATCGCCAGCACGATGCCCAGCATGTAAATGCCGAAAAGCACTGTCCCCGCCCACTTCGCGGTAAAGAAAGCACCGATCAACAGCGTATATACCGGCAAACGCGCGCCGCAACTCATCATCGGCGCGACCAACATCGTCACCATACGATCCCGCGGATTATCCAGCGAACGTGTGCCCATGACGGCCGGCACTGTACAACCGAAACCCAGCAGCAACATAATAAACGACTTGCCGTGCAAACCTACCGCATGCATCATGCGATCTAAAATAAACGCGGCACGCGCCATGTAACCGCTATCTTCCAAAAGCGCAATGCCAGCGAATAAAATTAAAATCAAAGGCAAGAAACTCAAAACCGCGCCGACGCCGCCAACAATTCCGTCCACAACAAGCGATTGGATGGCTCCTTCCGGCAAAACGGTGGTAAGCCAAGTGCCGAAGTCTGTAATCACTCCATCGAGCCATTCCTGCGGATACGCCCCCAATGTGAATACCGCGTTAAACAGCAGCCACATCATACCCGCAAAAATAAGCGGTCCGAAAAAGCGATGCGTCAATACTTTATCGATTTTATCCGAACGTGTTTCATGTAATGTGGGGTCTACCGTTACCGCCTGTTGAAATATCTGTACTGCAAATTGGTGGCGCTTTTCCGCAAAAATAAATTCTGCGTCAATTTCTTTCGGTAATGAATTTCGTAAACAATGCGCCAAGTTGAGTACGTCTTCCATACCGCCGCGTTGTTGCAACGCTTCTTGTACTTCCTGATCATTTTCCAACAGCTTAATCGCCAGCCAGCGTATCGGATACTGAATATCCGTCTGGGCTTGGATCGCTGTTGTCATGGTAGTGATCAAATGTTCCAGCGTCGGACCGTAGTCGATCTTAATCTGCGGCGCCTTGCCTTCCTTGGCAACACGCGCCACATCTTCCAGCAACGCAACGGTTCCGACGTTGCGGCTGCCTACCGTTTGTACGACAGTGATGCCCAATGCGTCACTTAATTTTCGTAAATCGATATGGATGCCCATCTGGTCTGCCACGTCGACCATGTTCAACGCAATCACGACCGGCTGTCCCAACTCGACAAGCTGTGCGGTCAAGTACAGGTTACGCTCCAGGTTGGAAGCATCCTGGACATTGACGATCACATCGGGACGTTCGTTAATAATGGTGTTACGAGCTACCACTTCGTCCAAAGAACGGGCGGTCAAACTGTACGTGCCCGGCAAATCCAAAAACAGCATGTCAATGCCTGCAAAACGTTTATGGCCCTCTTTGCGTTCCACCGTGACACCGGGATAGTTGCCCACATGTTGACGCGCCCCGGTGAGATTATTGAAAACCGTCGTTTTGCCGCAGTTTGGATTGCCCGCCAACGCAATTTTAATCGCTTTCATCTTGTTCCTCCTGCGTCTTTACGTAAATCATCTCGGCTTCTGCCTTGCGTAAAGATAAGTTAAAACCTTTGACTTTAATTTCGATCGGATCGCCCAGGGGTGCCTCTTTCATCACCGTTGCCCGAGCCCCTCGTACAACTCCCATATCAATCAATCGATGCTGCACATTACCGCGCCCCTCGACACGTGTAATCTCGCCCGTTTCTCCCGGGCGCAACTGCGCTAATGTCCGCTCCGCCATTATGGTGGACCTCCTCGTTTTATGATTTTTCATTATACCACAGTCCTTTACCTTTTTGATATCGTCTCGCAAAATTATTTTTAATAAGTATACATTGCCCGGCAAAGCTTTTGATTTCACATAAAGTAAAATAAAAAAGCTGCTTGCGCAGCTTTTTTATTTAGTGCCGAAGATTCTGTCGCCCGCGTCGCCCAGACCGGGAACAATATATCCTTTTTCGTTAAGATGATCATCAAGAACCGCTACATAGATATCCACATCGGGATGTTCTTTTTGTACCACTTCAACGCCTTGCGGGGCCGCGACAAGGCACATCAACTTAATCGTTTTCGCACCGCGCTCTTTCAAAAGCGTAATCGCAGCTGAAGCCGAACCGCCGGTCGCAAGCATCGGGTCAGTAACGATGAAAAAGCGCTCCCCGATATCGGACGGCAACTTGCAATAGTATTCCACCGGCTTCAATGTTTGCGGATCACGATACAAACCGATATGACCGACGCGCGCACTCGGAATCAAATCAAGCAACGCTTCAACCATGCCGAGACCGGCACGCAGTACGGGCACAATGCCCATTTTTTTGCCGGCCAGACGTTTACCTATCGTCTTAGTGATCGGCGTTTCCACTTCGACATCTTCCAATGGCAAATCACGCGTGATTTCGTAACCCATCAGCAATGTAATTTCCTGCAGAAGTTCACGAAAATCTTTGGAACTTGTATTTTTGTCACGAATTAAAGTGACTTTATGTTGAATCAGCGGATGATCCAGAATATGTACAGCCATAAGCGCTCCCGTTATTTATAAATCGGATATTTTTCACAAAGTGTCGCGACTTCTTTACGTGCTTTTTCCGCGACGGATGCATCCTGCGGTGCTTTCAAAACAGACGCGATCACACGCCCTACCGTTTTGAAATCTTCTTCCTTGAAACCGCGTGTCGTCAAGGCCGGCGAACCGAGACGAATACCGCTCGTGATGAACGGACTTTGCGTTTCGAACGGAATCGTATTCTTGTTACAGGTAATGCCCACTTCATCCAAAACATGTTCCGCGTCTTTGCCGGTGATCCCGAGACCTTGTACATCAATCAGCAACAAATGATTGTCCGTACCGCCCGTGACGGCACGCAAACCGTTTTCCACCAATGTGTCGCCAAGTACTTTGGCATTGGCGATAATCTGTTTCGCATAGGCTTTAAATTCCGGCTGCAATGCTTCGCCGAAAGCTACCGCTTTGGCGGCAATGACATGCATCAACGGCCCGCCCTGGATGCCCGGGAAAATCGCTTTGTCAACGGCCTTCGCATATTTTTCCGTCGCCATGATCATACCACCGCGAGGTCCGCGCAAAGTTTTGTGCGTAGTCGTTGTTACGATATCGGCAAACGGCACCGGACTCGGATGTACACCCGCCGCGACAAGACCTGCAATGTGCGCCATGTCCACCATGAAAATTGCATCGACGGCATGCGCAATCGCCGCCATACGTTCAAAATCAATGATCCGCGAGTACGCGCTGCCGCCGCCGATAATCAGCTTCGGTCTCGCTTCGCGGGCGATTTTTTCCATCGCGTCATAATCGATACGTTCCGTTTCCCGATCCACCCCGTAGGAAACGACATTGAAGTAGCTGCCCGAAACATTGACCGGACTGCCGTGGGTCAAATGGCCGCCATGGGAAAGGTCCATGCCCATGATCGTGTCATTCGGCTTGAGCAACGCGAAATATACACCGAAATTGGCCTGTGAACCGGAATGTGGCTGCACGTTAACATGGTCACAGCCAAACAGTTCTTTGGCTCGATCGCGCGCCAAATTCTCTACTTTATCGACAAATTGGCAGCCGCCGTAGTAACGTTTTCCCGGATACCCTTCAGCGTATTTATTCGTTAAAATACAGCCTTGGGCTTCGAGGACTGCTTCACTGACAAAGTTTTCTGAAGCAATCAGTTCCCATTTGTTTTGCTGCCGATGCAATTCATCGGTAATGTAAGCAAATAATTCTGCATCCTGTTCGCGTAATTTTCGCATGATCATCCTCCTACTCAATGAAAATTTTATGCTTTTGTATACCGGGCTCGTTCGCCTCCGATCAGCGGAAATCTTGTTCGAGCCGCGACTACCAAAGCCGACCCGATATGATTTTGCTGCAATCGTACCGGCACTACCACGCGACGCAAATGCATGCCGATCATCGTGCAACCGATGTCCAAGCCGCCCGCCGCCGATACTTCCTCCACCACAACCGGATCGTCAAAAAGCGCCATGGCATTGGTAGAAAAAGAACCGCCCGCATGCAGCCACGGCACGACCGTGACTTGTTGCAAATGTAAGCGTTCCGCCGTTTTGCGTTCGACAACCAGCGCGCGGTTTAGATGTTCGCAGCATTGAATCGCCAATTCCAAATGTTGCGCCTGCGCCACTTCCATCAATGCCCTGATCGCTTCTTCGCCCACTTCCGCGGAGCTGTCTTTGCCGATATGACCGCCGCGAATTTCACTGGATGAACCGCCAACCACGATTAAGTCCTGCGGAGCAAATTGCGCGATCTCACAAAGTTCGTTAAAAGCCGCTTTGGTCTGTTCATATATTTCACTCATGCGTAGAACCCCCTTGTTCCAGTACGGTAATTTCGTTCACCCGACGCTCGTGACGACCGCCTTCAAATTGACCTTCCAAAAAGGCGTGCACAATTTCCAGCGCCAAACCCGGCCCGATGACGCGCTCTCCCATCGTCAAAATGTTGGCATTATTATGCGCACGCGATGCTTTCGCGGAAAAGACATCGTGACAAAGCGCGGCACGAATGCCCGGCACTTTGTTCGCGGCGATGCCGATCCCGATCCCCGTGCCGCAAATCAAAATGCCCAGCTCGGCTTCACCGGCGAGTATCGCCGCAGTGGCATCCTGCGCAATTAAGGGATAATCACAAGAATCTAACGAGTGAGTCCCCACATCTTTTACTTCATAACCTTCCTCTGCGAGCTCACGACGAATCGCTTCTTTCAAATGAAATCCGCCATGATCACTGCCGATCACTATCTTCATCATATCCCTCCTTGGTAGTTCTATCCTACCATAAAACAGGCGGTAAGGGCATAAAAAGTACACTTATTTTGTGTTGCCATGCTCCGGATAGAGTCTTTGTTTCGCCGCTACCAGATGCTCCCAAATCGAGCTTGCGCATTGCGCATACAAGCTTGCGTCACCGCCGAAAGGATCGGGGATTTCTCCGCCCAAACCGCTCCATTCGCCAAGTGTTTGGATTTTCTTTTCCAACTCACCGAACGAGCGCCGTAAAAGATCCCGTTGACTTTGCGTCATCACCACAACCGCATCCGAATTTTGTAACATGTCCCGTGTCAATGCTTTCGCGGTATGCCCGGAAAACGGAATCTCACGACGTGACAGTTCCGCCACTGCCAACGGCGCCGCCGGCATACCGATGGCCGGCGCCAACCCCGCCGAATGGACCGTGTATGAATCGTCAGTAACATCTTTCATTAAATATCGCCACATCGCTTCCGCCATCGGACTGCGACAGGTATTGCCCGTACATACAAATACGACTTTCATTTATTTCACCTCTCGAACCTGGTACGCAGCCGCTTTCAAAAGACGATTCATGACCGCAAGCCCGATGCCCTGATCGGAAACACCTTCGGCATAAATCTCCTCCGCCGCCGTCTCGTCAAGATACAGCAAGCCCTGGTATAAATGCGCCGCATACGCCGCAGCGTCAGCTGCGTCGCCCCAAATATAGATGTTCTCACCGGCAGGTAAGGCGCGCGACGTCTCGGCGCTTACCAGGTAGCCGCGGCGAGGGTCGTACGTTTTTGCCAGCGCAGCGCGAATTTTTTCAGTTTCTCCCGTATATAAATACACCGGTACACGCGGCGCGTAATGACGGTACTTCATACCCGGCGCTTTCGGAATGCCTTGACCGGTGACAAGCGCCGAATCCAAACGTGTCGGCGCAAAGGCGGACAGCATTTCCAAGGTAATCGCTCCCGGTCGATATATGACAAGTTCATTCTCCTGCAGTGATACCACGGTAGATTCCAAGCCGATTCGGCAAGCGCCGTCATCTAAAATAGCATCCACTCTGCCGTCTAAATCATGCCGCACCGCCGGCGCGGTCACCGGACTCGGCCGTCCGGACAAATTCGCGCTGGGCGCGGCCAAAGGTACGCCTGCCGCGGCAATTAAAGCGCGCGCCACCGGTTGACTCGGTGCCCGTACAGCTACCGTCTCACCGCCCCCCGTCACGGTTGTCGGAACGATGTCCGATTTCGGCAATACCAACGTCAGCGGTCCCGGCCAAAATTCGGAAATAAGTCGGTCAACAAGCGGCGGAATTTCCTTTACCAAAGGCGCCAAGCCGTCGCGATCCAGCACATGTAAAATCAGAGGATTGTCGCTCGGACGTCCTTTGGCAACATAAATTTTTTTCGCCGCCTCACTATCCAAGCCGTTGGCCCCTAAACCGTATACCGTTTCCGTCGGAAATGCGACAAGGCCGCCGGCCCGCAGAATTTCGCCCCATGGAGCCACCTGCGGACCCAGCGGCCGTGAGTGATCAATTGTTACATACTTTGTTTTCATATCCGTTTCCACCAAACTACACGATCAAGATTCTGCAGATCCTGCCTGACGGCAGGTTCGCTGAACGCGTTCACTTCACGCACAAGAGCGCTTACCGCGGCCCCCTGCTCCGCGCCAATCTCCACCGCACAAAGCGCGCCTTTGCGCAAATGATGTACCATGGCCGGAATTATTCGGCGGTAGATGGCTAAGCCGTCTTCTCCGCCGCGCAACGCAGTCATCGGTTCGTGCCGTACTTCCGGCGCAAGGGCTTCAATCTCCCCATCGGGAATATACGGCGGATTGGACACGATGATATCAAATGTTTGGTCGGCAAGGGAACGGAAAAGATCACTCTCGATTATTTCCACGCGATCGCTTACTTCCAAACGCGCCGCATTTTGCCTCGCAACCGCCAAGGCGGCAGCGGAGATATCGCAAGCGATGCCCGTCCAGTGCGGACGATAGTGCAAAAGGCTCAAGATGATCGCGCCGCTGCCGGTACCGATATCCAATACCCGCAAAGGCGTTTCACCGCAGTGCTCCAGTACCGTTTCCACGAGCGTTTCCGTCGCCGGACGCGGGATCAAAACATCTTTTGTCACCACGAAAGGCAAGCGCATAAATTCTTTTTTACCGACGATCGCCGCAACGCTGTAGCCTTCGATGCGACGTTGAATATATGTTTTCAGTCGGGCGAGTTCGGACGCTTCGAGCGGACGTTCAAAGTGCGTATACAAATACAGTCGATTGACATCGAGCACTTCCGCCACCAATAAGTCGGCATCCAAGCGCGGATTTTCTATTTCGTGCTTGGTAAAATACGCCACCAACCATTGCAACATACGACCGATCGTCCAGAGCTCGTTCGCCATCAGTTCTCGCTTTCCGCCAGTTTGGCCGCCTGATCCGCGGCAATCAAACCGGATAACAGTTCTTCCAAATCGCCGTCAAGTACCGCCTGCAGCTGGTAAATCGTTACATTGATACGATGATCCGTCACGCGGCCTTGCGGGAAATTATACGTGCGAATGCGTTCGGAACGATCGCCGGTTCCCACTTGACTCTTACGGTCAGCCGCCAGTTTCGCATCCGCTTCCTGTTGCGCTAAATCGTAAAGGCGCGCTTTTAGTACGCGCATTGCCTTATCTTTATTTTTGGCCTGACTTTTCTCATCCTGGCAGGTCACTACCAGGCCGGTCGGCAAGTGCGTAATGCGTACAGCGGTTTCCGTACGGTTGACGTACTGACCGCCGGCCCCCGATGCGCAATACGTATCGATGCGCAGATCCGACGGTTTGATTTCGATTTCCACATCTTCCGCTTCCGGTAAAATGGCCACCGTCACCGTCGATGTGTGGACACGACCGCCGCTTTCGGTTTCGGGCACGCGTTGCACGCGATGTACGCCGCTTTCGTATTTCAATTTGGAATACGCGCCGGCTCCCGTGATCGAAAAGACGACTTCTTTATAGCCGCCCAAACCGGTTTCATTCCAATCGATCAAATCACAATGCCAGCCTTGCGCTTCGGCGTAATGCGTATACATGCGCATTAATTCCGCGGCGAATAAAGCCGCCTCATCACCGCCGGCACCGGCGCGGATTTCCACGATGACATTTTTCTCATCGTTGGGGTCTTTCGGTAATAATAAGATTTTCAACCGCTCGGCAAGTTCCGTTTTCGCCTGTTTATTCTCGGCAAGTTCCTCTTTGGCCAGAGCCAGCATATCCGCGTCCTGGTCTTTATCGTTCAGCAATTCTTCCGCTTCACGGATACCGGCCACGGCTTTTTTGTACTCGCGAAACGTTTCGACCGTTTCCGCCAAGGCGGCGTGCTGTTGCATCAACGCGCGCCACTTTGCCTGCTGCGCGATAACGTCCGGATCGCTGATTTGCTGCTCTAAATCCAAAAAGGTATCTTCCACCGTTTGTAATTTATCCTCTAACATATTCCTCCTGCGGTTTTGCCGCGTTCATCGCGGCAATAGCGACTTCGATCTGACTGTCATCCGGCGGACGAGTGGTAATATTCTGCAACCACAGCCCCGGCTTCACCAATGCCTGCACCACTGAATTGTCGCTGCGCGCAGCCAGACGAATCCATTCGTAGGCAAGACCCGCTACGACCGGCATCAAAATGATGCGGGAAAGAAAGCGCTCCCACAAACTTGGCCAGCCTAAAAAAGCAAATACAAAAATGCTGACAATCACAACCATCAACAAAAAGTTTGTACCGCAACGCGGATGCAATCGGGATTGCGGACGGACATTTTCGACCGTCAGCGGTAAATTTTTTTCATAGCAGTAAATCGTTTTATGCTCGGCGCCATGATACTCGAACACGCGCTGAATGTCTTTCGTTCGTGAGATACCGTATAAATACGCTAAAAAGATCAGGAGCCGCAGGATTCCTTCCGCCAGATTCAACAGAATATGGTTGGAACCCGTACCCGGGATAAATTTCGCCGCGTATGTCGGAATCGCCAAAAATAAAACCGCGGCAAACACAGTCGACACCGCCATCGTAATATAAATCTCTTTGTCATCGAGCTTTTCGTCCTCTTCGCCCGCGACCTGCGCCGAAAACATCAGGGAGCGCATGCCGATCACAAGCGATTCGTACAGCGCCACCATACCGCGCAGCAAAGGCTTGCTTAAAACCGGATACTTCACGCCCAAAGGCAAAGCCCTGTCCTTTTTCACAATGATCTCGCCGCCGGCATCACGAACCGCCGTGACAACATACTCCGGCCCGCGCATCATCACACCTTCGATGACCGCCTGACCTCCTACATAAGCTTTTTTCACCAAATTCCTACTTTCATTTATGTATAAAAATAGACAGACACTGTACGCGCCTGCCTACCCTTTTATTCGCTCTCTTTGCCGTATCGTTTATTGAATTTTTCAATACGGCCGCGCGCTTTCGCGAAACGCTGCTGGCCCGTATAGTACGGATGCGATTTGCTACTGATATCCACGTTGACCAGGGGGTATTCGTTGCCGTCTTCCCATTTAATTGTCTGGCTCGACGTCATGGTGGAACGAGTCAAAAACGCGTAATCCGCGCCGGCGTCTTGGAATACGACCGGATGATATTCGGGATGAATTCCTTTCTTCACAGTTGCACCTCTTTTCTTAACATACTGACACTAAGATAGTATAACAAATGCCCATATCAAATGCAAGATAAATTACTTGCGATGCCTTATTTTTATATCCGTTTTTTACAAAAAAACAAACGGCACCGAAGTGCCGTTTGCGTAAAATTATTTTATTTTGCGTATTCCGCAAATGCCGCTTTCAGTTCATCCGGACGATTACCGACGATTCGTTTTACTTCTTCGCCGTTCTGGAAGAAAATGAGGCTCGGTACGCCCATCACGTCCATTTGACCGGCGAGATCGCCACCTTCATCCACATTCACTTTAACAACTTTGACCTTGCCCGCATATTCTTCCGCGAGCTTATCAACTACCGGCGTAATCATTTTACACGGGCCGCACCACGAAGCCCAAAAATCAACCAATACAGCGCCTTTTTCAGATTTTACTTCCGATTCAAATTCTTGTGCAGTGGTAATTTCTGTAATATTTGCCATTGGGTATCACCTCATATAATGTATATCGAAAAATATAGAAATCCTGTATCAATATCATACCTACTTTCTTTCGGTCTGTCAAGTTTGTCCTTAGTGCGTATACATTAGAATAACGATTCGACAGGCGTTGTTGCACTTTATTCGAGAGTAAAGTGCAAACAAAAAATCCGCCGTAGCGGATTTTTTTATTACGAGTAGTCAATAAGCCGAGTTCTGTACGTTTGCACGTGACAATCATCTTTCTAGACAGCCGATTACTCGACTGCTCAAGCGACACACCCAAAAGGTCAGCGGGCAACTTCATCCCTTTTCTATTCGGTCTTGCTCCGAGTGAGGTTTACCTGGCCGACGGGTTACCCCGCCGCCGGTATGCTCTTACCATACCGTTCCACCCTTACCGTTGCCGGCGGTCTACATTTCTGTGGCACTGTCTCTGAGGTCACCCTCGCCGGATGTTATCCGGCACTCTGCCCTGCGGAGCTCGGACTTTCCTCGAGCTTACGCTCGCGATTGTCTTTCGTACTCGTTTCGATAGTGTATCATGTTTCTGCGAGGTCGTCAATTTACCAAAAACGAAAATATATCCGCCCGCACAGGATCGGCGACAATGTTTAAGCGGACGCCATCCGTCGCAAGCGTTCGCGTCAAATACTCCGCCAGACAATCGGCGACTTTGATCTCCGTGTGGTAATGGTGTCCGTCGACTACCACGATTCCCTGCGCCGCGGCACGCTGCGCCTCGTGGTATTTGACGTCGGCGGTCAAATACAAATCCGCGCCCTGCTGCACCGCGGCATCGGCAAATTCTACACCGGCACCGCTGCAAAGCGCCACGCGTTCAACGGTTTCACGTTGTCCGGCATACCGCAACACCGGAATCTCCAAGGCGGTTTGAATTTTCTTGAGCGCTTCCTCCAACGACAACGTTTTGGGAAAGCGACCGATCCGACCCAGGTAGAACGTTTCCCGCGGTTGTTCCAAAGGATACACATCATATGCCACTTCTTCGTAGGGATGCGCGGCCAGCATCGCGCGGAGTACTGTGTTTAAGTCCTGCGCCGGCACGATGGCTTCCACGCGTTCTTCTTCGACCGTTTCCATTTGCCCCAGATTTCCCAAAAAAGGCTGCGCGCCGGATAACGGTAAAAAGCGTCCCTGCCCCTGCACACTGAACGTGCAATGCGAGTAATCGCCGAGCGCACCGGCCCCGTGACCCCCCATGGCAGCACGGACCGCGTCCGCATGCGTTTGCGGGGTGAATACCGCCACTTTGTAAAACGGCTCGTGATGCACCGGTACAAGTCCTTCGACATCGACAAGCCCGATTTGTTCCGCCAGCAGATCGTTTACACCGGCGGTCGCAATATCCAAATTCGTATGCGCAGCGTAGCAAGCGATATCGTTTTGCACCAAAAGTCGCACCAAGTCCGCGATAGGATCTCCCGCAACCAATTGTTTCAACGGTTTAAACAGAATCGGGTGGTGCGCAACGATGAGGTTGATACCGTGCTCTTTCGCATAGCGGATGTTTTCTTTTGTGACATCAAGCGCCGTTAAAACACCGGTCACTTCCGTCTCCGGATCACCGACCAGCAATCCTACATTGTCCCAGTCTTCCGCCAATTTCGGCGGCGCCCATTCTTCCAACGCCTGCATTATCTTTCGGATTCGCATTGCTGCAGCATCTCCTTCCACTGTGCGATATCTTTCTCCAACGAATATAATTCCGTCTGTCGTGCCGCGGATTGCTCTTTCGCGTGCAATAAGCCGTTACGGTGGGCTTGCGCGCGGGTAATTAACCGATGCAGATGGCGGGAGAGCAGCGGCGCGCGAGTTTCCCAAAGGTAGGGTCCGACCGCCGTGAGTTTCTCCGGCAAATCCTGCTTCCCGGGAACGACACGAATGATTTCATAGAGGTGTTTGCCTTCTTCGCAAAGCCATTCCCGATCAATTTTCAGACCGAGTTCCCGCAAGCTTCGTCGCAACATCGCCTGACCTGTCATCGGCTGCAAAATAATAAACGCCAGTTCTCGGTACACTTCCGGCCGCGCCTGTAAAAGTTCCCGCATCAACGGGCCGCCCATCCCCGCCAAAATAATACCGTCCGCCTCGCCCGCCTGCAATATTTCCAGACCGCTGCCCAAGCGAAAATCCGCCTGCGTACCGTATGGGGTCCGGCAAAAGTTTTGCCGCGCTTTAGCCAGCGGTCCTTGTCGCAAATCACTGACGATGACGCACCGCGCACGCTTTTTTTCGAGCAGGTACAAGGGCACGTAGCCGTGATCACTGCCGATATCGGCTACGGTATCGCATACGGGTATGGCGTCCGCAACGGTTTGCAAACGCGGTGACAATGTCACAGAAGGCGCTATGCCATCCTGCATACAAAAACTCCTTTAGACAAAAAAGGACGACCGCAGTCGTCCTACAATGCAATGTGGTGGGCCCACCTGGGATCGAACCAGGGACCGACCGGTTATGAGCCGGCTGCTCTACCCCTGAGCTATAGGCCCGGTGTATAAATATACTTTTCTATTATACAAAAGCATATAAAGACCTGTCAAACATCAGAGGTAGTCGGTAATCTTCTCGCGTTTCCCGCGACTGCGCAATTTTTCCAAGGCTTTGCGCTCGATCTGACGAATCCGCTCGCGCGTGACGTCAAAGTACTGGCCGACTTCTTCCAACGTTCTCTGCTTGCCGTCTTTTAATCCGAAGCGCAAATAAATGACTTCCCGCTCGCGTTTGGTAAGACCTTGTAAAATATCATCGACCTGCTCTTTGAGCAAAATGGCCGAAGCCGCTTCTTCCGGAGCGACGGCATTACGGTCTTCGATAAATTCTACCAAGTGGGAATCTTCCTCTTCGCCGATCGGGGTTTCCAGCGAAACCGGCTCCTGCGCAATCTTCATGATCTCGCGCACACGTTCCACGGTAATGTCCATTTGTTCGGCGATTTCTTCCGGCGTTGCTTCGCGTCCCAGTTCCTGCAATAAATTGCGGGCAGTCCGTGAAAGTTTGTTGATGGTTTCCACCATATGCACCGGAATACGAATCGTACGCGCCTGATCGGCGATCGCACGGGTAATCGCCTGGCGAATCCACCAGGTCGCATACGTACTGAATTTGTAACCTTTTTTATAATCGAATTTATCGACGGCTTTGATCAAGCCGAGGTTACCTTCCTGCATCAAATCCAAAAATTGCATGCCGCGGCCGACGTAGCGTTTCGCAATGCTGACGACCAAACGCAAATTGGCATCCGTCAGATCCTGCTTGGCAAAATGCGCGTCCGCTAAAATGCTGCCCTCGTTGTGGCGCATTTCATCCGTGACGAGCCCTGCCTCCAACCGGCTTTGCACTTCGTCAGGTGATAAAAAAGCTTCGCTCGGCGTTGTCTCCGCACTGCCCTCATCGGATGGAATTTCCGCCATGGCCGTCGCCATTTCTACCGCCTGCTCTATATTTAATCCGTCCGCAGGCTTCATCTGCAAAATGTCCAATGATGTTTGCAAAATATCCGCCGTCGTTTCGTTCCATTCCAATTCGGAAGGAACTTGGAACGCCGTATACGGAATTTCCCCCTGCGCATCACTTACCTGCGCCATCACCGTCACCCAACGGATCACGGCCTGTCGTTGCGCCTGCGCTTCCATAATCAATTTGCCTGCTTCGATACGTTTGGCAAGCGCTACTTCTTCCGGCGCTTTTAACAGTGACACACGACCGATTTCTTTAAGGTACATGCGTACCGGATCATCTAAATGGATATTGTCATTGCCATCCTGCAAGTTTTCCGATGCCGCTTTACGCGCTTCGCGCGCTTCACTGTCTTCGTCTTCATCCTCTTCCGCCAGCGCCTCTTCCTTCTCTTCGCTGTTGACCATTTCAATATTCTCTTTATAGAAGCGAGCGTAAATTTTTTCAATTTTTTCCGCGCTTAAATCAAACCGTTCGAAGGCATCCATGACTTCTTCATACGTCAACACGCCGTCACGACGGCCGCGTTCCACCAAAAGCATCAGAATCTGATCAAGGCTGGCGCCTTCTTTGATCAGCCGTTGCATCGATTGGGCATCATCGGCGGCGACGGTGCGTTTCGATACCTTCCCTTTACTCTTCTTTTTAGTTTTGGATGCGGTCGCTTTTTTGTCGGTGCCTGCTTTTTGTTTAGTTTTCTTTGAGGGGATTTCTGCCGGTTCCGTCACGGTAACTTGATCATCTTCCGTGATCGCAAGCGGAAAACCCGCCTCCTGTAATTGCTGCGTCAACAATGTGCGACTGCGTTTCGAAAAATGATGCGGAGCCAAAATGGAAGATGCGGCGGCAGTACCTTGCGGCTTTGACTGATACCATTCGATCAAATTTTGCCGCGCCATTTCGATTCGTTCCGGCACCGTCAGGCGCGTCTGTTTTTTTGTCGTCTTGGTTTGGTTAGTTGCCGTCATAGTTCCTTCCTCTTCCACAGCTCCGTACTTGCTTTGTTTCAAAAATCTCTCTCCTTAAATCAGCGCAATAATTTTTCTTTCGTTTTCAGCTTTTCCAATGCTTTGCGTTCGATTTGCCGGATTCTCTCACGTGTAACGTCAAAATATCGTCCGACTTCTTCCAGCGTACGATGTTTGCCGTCACGCAAACCGAAGCGCAGGTAAATGACTTCGCGTTCGCGTTCAGGCAGCGTATTAAGCGCCGCTTCAATTTGTTCGCGCTGCAATGTTTCCGCCACTGCTTCTTCCGGCGCCACCGCATCGCGATCCTCAATAAACGAACCTAAATGGGAATCTTCCTCTTCCCCGACCGGTTTTTCCAACGAAACCGGTTCTTCCGCAATTTTTCGGATCTCTCGTACTCGCTCAACCGTTACTTCCATCGCTTCGGCGACTTCTTCAATCGTCGCCTCGCGTCCCTTTTCCTGTCCGATCTGGCGGGTCAATCGGTTCATCCGATTGATCGTTTCTACCATATGCACCGGAACACGGATCGTGCGTGCCTGATCGGCAATCGCCCGCGTAATGGCCTGACGAATCCACCAGGTCGCATACGTGCTGAATTTAAATCCTTTTGTATAGTCGTACTTTTCCACCGCTCGCAGTAAACCGAGATTGCCTTCCTGGATCAAATCCAAAAACGGCAAACCGCGACCGTGGTATTTTTTGGCAATACTGACTACCAACCGCAGATTCGCATCGGAAAGCTCTTTGCGTGCCATATCGGCATCCGCTTCCAGCTCGCGCTGCTCGCGTTTCGTGTAGCCTTCCACCTCGCGGCCGGCTTCGATACGCTGCGCCAGTTCCACTTCCTCGTCAGCGGTTAACAAGTCAACCTGACCGATTTCTTTTAAATAGGTTTGCACCGCGTCATCGACGCGACTGCCGGACGCTTCCGTCGCCTCCGCCTGCGCGGCGGCGGGCGATGTGACCGCGCAAAGAACAAGTCCCCGCTTGGCCAGCGCGGCGAGCATCTGGTCCCATTTACGATACGAAAACCCCTGCTGCACCGCATACTCTTGCCAAACGCTGTACGCAAGGTTCCCCTGCTTATCCGCGCGGGCTACAAGACTTGCGACGTGCGCGCGATTGCCTTTCTCCGTTGCTTGCATGGCGCCTCCTTTACCACTCATCACAAGGAATGGATCGTTTGCGAAATTTCTACGACTAATTCCATTTCCCTGCGAAACGCTTCGACATCTCCCGCCTGATTATACTGTTCGGCCGCTTTTCTGTGCGCATTATAGGAACGCACCAGCGTCGCCTTGCGGAGACGTCGGATAAGTAATGCCACGTCGGTGGTTCGTGGCGTCAGCCCATCCATTATAACACCCGAAAGCCGTGCTTGCTCGTCGGCCGTCAAAGGAATTTCCCGACCGATTTGCGCCGCATTCACAGTGTCATTTGCCGTCGTCTGTAAAAAGGCAAAAATTTTTTTCCACAGCGGATCGATAAAATCCTCCGTCGTCAACTGATCGAGGAGTTCTTGGCGTTGCGCCGACCCGCTGAACAGCAGATGCATCGCATCGTCTTCCGCCGGATCGGCAGTGGCGCGCGGCGCATCGGCCGCTTCCGCCCGATTGCCCACCGGCGCGATGTACACGCTTTTCGCTTGCGTTTTGGCGATTTTTTGTGCTTCACTGCGCACAATATTTTCATTCATGCGTAAGCGCGTCGCCAAACGCCGCAGATAACTGTCGATCGTAATGGCATTATCCGTTTGCATGATTTCCGGAATAAATTCCTGAACAATCATATTTTTGCCGTCAGTACTGGTCGCGTCGTGAGCAGCAAGGATTTCATCCAGCCGGTAATCCAACACGTTTTGCGCCATGGTAATGACATCTTCCCACGCTTTAGCGCCGTGTTGTTTAATGTATTCATCCGGATCTTTCCCGTCGGGAAGTGTCGCAATACGAAGTTTCAAACCCGTCTCGCGCGCGATGGCAATCGCCCGTCGAGTCGCTTCGCGGCCGGCGCGATCCATATCATACGCGACGATTGCCACATCGCAAATGCGGCGCAACAGTTGCGCCTGACGTTGCGTGAATGCCGTACCGAGAGAAGCGACGACATTGGTCACTCCCAAATTGTGAACGCCCACGACATCCATGTAACCTTCGACCAGCACCGCCTGTTTTGTTCTGCGTATCTCTTTGCGGGCCCGTTCCATCGCGAAGAGCAGGTCGCCTTTATGAAAGATCGGCGATTCCGGTGAATTTAAATACTTCGGCTCACCTTCTTCGACAATGCGCCCGCCGAAAGCCACCACACGGCCTTTATTGTCGCGAATCGGAAACATACAGCGCCCGCGGAAACGATCATACGTTTTCCCGTTTTTCGTCAAGCACAAACCGCTTTTAATCAAATCTTTTTCCCGGTAACCGCGTTCGCGAAAATCATGATACAAGCGGTCCCACTGCGGCGGCGCAAAGCCGAGTTTAAAATCGACAATGGTCTGCGCGGATAGGCCTCGTTTCTTAAAATAGTCAATCCCTACAGCGCCCATGCGTGTTTTCGTCAGACAATTATGAAAATAGTCAGCCGCCAAATCGCAGATCTCATACAATCGTTGCCGCTCTTCTTCCCGCTTGCGCTCGGCCGGTGACAGATCCGCCTTGGGAATTTCCAAGCCGATCCGTTGCGCCAGTTTTTCCACGGATTCCGGGAACGAAATGTTTTCTATCTTTTGCACAAATTGAAAAACGTCACCGCCCGCATGGCAACCGAAGCAATAAAAAAACTCCTTGTCGGGTGAGACGGAAAATGACGGCGTCTTTTCTTCATGAAACGGACAGCACGCCCAATAGTTATTCTGTTTTCGGGTCAGCGGCACGTAACTTCCGACCACATCGACAATCGGATTGCCGGCACGTACCTGCTCAATAAATTCTTTGCTGAACTGCATAACGCCTCCGTTTCTGATATATGTATTAACCGTGGAACGGCAAAATCCTTTTTTCGTCCACGTAAAAACCGTCGTCATTATGACGACGGTTTTATTTATTTGGCATAATCGGTCGCCCTGGTTTCCCGAATGACGACTACTTTGACCTGCCCCGGATACTTGAGTTCGTTTTCGATACGCGTGGCAATTTTATGTACCAACAACGTAGCTTCGTCCTCGTTCACTTTTTCCGGTTTGACCATGACACGAATTTCGCGACCGGCCTGAATCGCAAAGCAACTTTCCACACCGTCAAACGACTTGGCGATTTCTTCCAACTTCGTGAGACGTTTCAAATAATTTTCCAGCGTTTCGCGACGAGCGCCCGGCCGTGCAGCTGAAATCGCATCCGCTGCCGCTACCAAAACCGCTTCCACAAAGGTCGCTTCCGTATCGCCGTGATGGGATCCAATCGCATTCACCACAACGTCCGGTTCATGGTACTTCTTGGCAATCTCTACACCCAATTCCACATGTGTGCCTTCCGTTTCCTGATCGATCGCTTTGCCGATATCATGCAACAGGCCGGCACGACGTGCCATGCCTACATCGGCTCCGATCTCGGCGGCCAGCGTGCCCGCTAACATCGCCACTTCCACGGAGTGCTGCAGAACGTTTTGACCATAACTGGTACGATATTTCAATCGTCCCAATATCTTAATCAGCTCGGGATGTAAATCGTGGATACCGACGTCGAATGTCGCCTGTTCACCGGCTTCACGCATCGCTTTATCCACTTCTCGTTTGGCTTTTTCGACGGTTTCTTCAATACGAGCCGGATGAATTCTGCCGTCTTTAATCAAGTTCTCCAAGGCAATACGCGCGATTTCCCTCCGTATGGAATGGAAACCGGACAGCGTCACCGCTTCTGGAGTATCATCAATGATTAAATCTACACCGGTCGCCATCTCCAGCGCTCGAATGTTGCGCCCTTCACGACCGATAATCCGACCCTTCATTTCATCATTCGGTAAGCTTACCACCGAAATCGTAGTTTCGGCGACCTGATCGGCGGCGTTGCGTTGAATCGCCAGTGAAATCACTTCACGTGCGTTTTTATCCGCTTCCGCTTCGAATTTTGTTTGTAATTCACGAATCAAGACCGCTTGATCATGCTTAATTTGCGTCTCCGTTTGCTCCAGCAACAATGCCTTCGCCTGTTCCGCAGTCAAGCCAGAGATTTCTTCCAACTTTTGCAACTGCTGCGCATACAGGCTGTCTGCCGCGCTTTGCCGTTCTTTTACTTTCGCATCACGGCGCTGCAACGCTTCTTCCTTATGTTCCAGCGAATCCGCACGTTTCTCCAAATTTTCTTCTTTTTGCAGTAAACGTCGTTCATACCGTTGTAAATCTGTGCGGCGTTCTTTTTCTTCCTGTTCAAAATCGGTACGCAGACGATGCATTTCGTCTTTTGTCTGCAGGACGCTCTCTTTGTACGTGCTGTCAGCATCCCGTCGCGCCTGAGCGACGATGCGGGAAGCTTCCTGCTCGGCACTGCCGATTTTCGATTCCGCTAAACTGCGTCGTAAAAAATAGCCGCATGCCACGCCGATAATCGCCAAGAGAAGTCCTATCATGAGAGTCTCAACTATGATCTCCACCTCCCTTGCGCATAGAAAATCAATTGATTTTCTATATATTATTTGGTTTTTTATGTTCGTTTCTTACAGATTGCCTTTATTTATTGTAGATTTTTTTAATAATACTGTCAAGTAACGCGCCGTCTTATAAATATCTCCGGCATGGGCAAAAAGCTTTTTAATGCGGATGTTTTGCGCGCCGCTAAAAGCAACGACAGGAGTAGCAAAAAAATAATTTTCATAAATACGTTTACAAAAAATGACTCCCGCAAAAGGAGTCATTTTTTATGATGTTTTTTCTGCTTCATATGAAAAACCGATTCCATTCATCGTCACCACTCCGTCTCGAAGTAGGAGCGGCGCTTGTCTTACTGTGAGAATATCAATCGTATTTTGAACGCTCGGAGAGCAATAAATCCCGTGCGGCGAGTTCTTCCAAAACCGCATAAAACGTGCTTTGTCCGTAACCGCGATTGGCAAGATAGGAACCGACTTTCCGACGTAATACCGAACCGTTTTTGGTTAATTTCGCAAGTACAAGAACAAGAGCCCGTTCTTTTTCTTCCTCTGCGTTCAGCCGTTCCGGCATCTCCAACCCGCGCTCCTTCATTTTGAAGGCGATATAGCTGTTGCCGTAGACGCCTTCCTCTACAAAGCGACGATACACACGTTTTGCCAGCGCCTCGTCATCAATGAAGCGATTGTCCTGCAAACGCTTGATCGCGGCGTCTTTTTCCTCATCCGTGTACCCTTTCGCCGTGAGTTTGCGTCGGATCTCCAATACGGAATAGCTGCGCTTCGAAAGATATGTCAGCGCCTGATCATAGGCGCGATCCTCATTCGTCATTCGCTTCCGTCAGCTCGCCCTCTTCGAAAAGTTCAGGCTCGGCCAACAACGTATCGCGAATCAATTTATCGATCTCTTGCGCGATCGCCGGATTTTGTTTCAGATATTCTTTGACATTTTCTTTACCCTGACCCATGCGCTCGCCGTTGTAGGAATACCACGAGCCGCTCTTTTGGATAATGTCCATGTTCACGCCGATGTCGATCAACGTGCCCTCATGCGAAATACCGGAGCCGTACATCATGTCGAATTCCGCCAGACGGAACGGCGGCGCCACTTTATTTTTCACAATCTTCGCACGAGTTCGGTTACCGATCACATCGGTCCCCTGTTTAATCGTTTCGCCTTTACGAATATCAATGCGAATGGTCGCGTAAAATTTCAGCGCACGACCGCCTGTGGTCGTTTCGGGGTTGCCGAACATGATGCCGACTTTTTCACGCAACTGGTTGATAAAGATGACGATCGTTTTGGATTTGCTGATGATACCGGTCAATTTGCGCAGCGCCTGGCTCATCAGACGAGCTTGCAAACCGACGTGTGAATCGCCCATTTCCCCTTCAATTTCCGCTTTCGGAACCAGCGCCGCCACCGAGTCGATAACGATAATATCAATCGCGCCGCTGCGCACCAGCATCTCGCAAATTTCCAGCGCCTGTTCACCGGTGTCCGGCTGCGAAATCAAGAGATTCTGTGTGTCGACACCGAGATGGCGCGCGTAAATCGGATCCAGCGCGTGTTCCGCATCGATAAAAGCGGCGATACCGCCCTGTTTTTGCGCCTGCGCGATCGCATGCAAGGCGACCGTTGTTTTACCGGACGATTCCGGTCCGTAGATTTCAATGACACGTCCGCGCGGAAAACCGCCGATGCCCAACGCCAAATCCAACGCCAGTGAGCCCGAAGAAATAACTTCCAAATTCATGTTGGAGCCGACATCTCCCAAACGCATGACGGCGCCTGCACCGAAATCCCGTTCGATCTGTTTGATCGCGCGTTCCAGCGCTTTTACTTTGCCTTCATTCAGGCTGTTATTTTCCATCGATCGTATCCTCCTTCGAATGTATCTGTAACCATGCCGCCAATTCCGCTAAGGCAAATCGCACGGCGCTTGCGCGCACTTCCGCGCGCGTGCCGCTAAACACGCAGCGTTGTACCTTATAATCCGTTTTGCTGCCGCAGGCGATATATACCGTGCCGCAAGGTTCGGTCGTCGTGCCGCCACCCGGCCCCGCATATCCTGTCGTCGCTAAACCGATATCGGCCGCGGCGCTGGCCAAAATTCCCATGAGCATTTCCTGTGCCGTTTTTTCGGAAACGGCGGTATACCGCGCGAGCGTTTCGGCACGAACGCCGAGCCACGCTTCTTTACGACGCTCCTGATACGCAACTATCGTGCCCTCGAAGTACGCGGAGCTGCCCGCCCGATCTGTCAATGCGGCCGCGAGCATGCCGCCGGTGCAGGATTCTGCGGTCGCTACGCGTAAACCGCTTTGCAATAATGCTTCATGCAACGCTTTCGGCATCAAAGACCGCATCAGTACGCCGGTCCGATCGGCTCCGCTACGACATCGTAAGCGTAACCCGCCACAATTTTTACAGGCACGAAATCCCCCGGCCGTAAACTCGGTTCATTTTCCAAATACACTTTGCCGTCCACGTCCGGCGCCTGACTGATCAGGCGTCCTTCTGCCGGAGTCTCCGCCGTCGCCGCCGCTTCAATCAGGGCGACCGTTTCCTGACCGACGCTTTCGCGATTAAGTTCTTCGGAAATCGCCGCCTGTATGGACATCAGAATATCGTAGCGTTGGCGCTTGACTTCGTCGGGCACCTGCTCCGGCATGCGTGCCGCCGGCGTGCCGTCCTCCTGTGAATAAGGGAATACGCCCACGCGATCGAAACGGATTTTTTTCACGAGTTCGCAAAGTTCTTTAAAATCGGCTTCCGTTTCGCCGGGAAAACCGACGATAAACGTCGTACGCAAGGTAATCGGAACGGCCTGCGCGCGTACTTTTTCAAGCAAACTGATAATATCCGCTTTGCGGTCACGACGATTCATGCGCTGCAAAATGCGATCGCTGATGTGTTGCAAGGGAATATCGATATATTTGCAGATTTTGGGATTCGTAACGATTTCCTGTAAGAGTTCATCCGTAAAATATTTCGGGTATAAATATAAAAGCCGTACCCATTCAATTCCGTCAATCGCCGTCAATTCTCGCAATAACGAGGCAAGAGTCGTCGGATTCTCCAAGTCTCGGCCGTAGCTCGTGGTATCCTGCGCGATCACGTTAATTTCACGGACACCCTCCTGCGTCATCTTCCGCACTTCACTGACGATGGATGCTACACTGCGACTGCGAAAGCGTCCGCGCACGTAGGGAATCAGGCAAAACGCGCAACCGTTACTGCAGCCCTCCGCCACCTTGACATACGCACTGTAATGCGGAGTGGTACGCTCGCGCGGCAAAGCGGCCAAATCCGGCAGCGGCGCCCGATCAAAGTAAGCGACATGTGACTTGCCTTCACGTTCAAAACGCTCCACCGCTTCCACAATGCGTTCCCACGATTCCGTGCCCAGCAAAATATCAATTTCCGGAATCTCACGAAACAACTCTTCACGGAATTGCTGGCTCAAACAACCGGTGACAACCAGCAGCCGCGCGCGACCGGTTTCTTTATATTGCGCCGCCTGCAAAATTTCCTGAATAGATTCTTCCTTAGCCGCTTCGATAAACGTGCAGGTATTGACGACGATAACATCCGCCTGCGCCGGATCTTCCGTCAATTGCCATTGCGCCTTTTGCAGCAACCCCATCATCATTTCGGCATCGACTAAATTTTTTGAGCAGCCCAGGCTGATCACTGCGACTTGTTTCATTCAACTTCCTTTCCTGCAAAGCGTACTTCCTTAAACCACGCCGCCAATAACGCTTTGCGTCCGGTCGGAGTGTAGGTTTTACGGAGTGGCCAGAGTTGCAATTCCTGGTTTTCGGAATCCACTACCTGCGCACTCGGAAAACCGGTGTAGTAAAAATAATAATGCTTGCGATGCAAAGGCGTAAACGCATTCCCTTCCATCACCCAGTCCAATAAGGCGCCGACTTCCTGCGCCTGCGATGTCGATTTGGGAATCCCGATACCGTATAAGTAATACGCCGTCCCGTCCTGCGGATAAATCATAGTCAGCGGCAAACCCTGCACCATAAATTCGCGCGCGGTAGCCGCATCGGAAATGGCCACGTCACTTTTTTGCATCGCCAGAACGCGTACCGATGTCGACAAATATTTTGAATACTGCACCACATGTCGATGAATAAAATCCAGTTTACGGAATGCTTCGACATGCCCGTATTGTTCCACCATCGAGTATAAAAGCTCCGCGGAAAGATCCGCCGCTACGAAATCGGTCATCGTAATGCGGACATCATCATGCGCCGTCAAATCCTGCCACGAATGCAGCGGCTTCGACATGGAGCGATAGTAATCGTTGGTCACGACAAACACGATCGGAATATACCATGTGCCGGTCCACAGTCCGTCTTCATCTTTGAATTGTTGCGCGACAAGATCCGTTTGCTCCGACATATACGGTTGCAACAAATCAAAGCGAGCGAGCTCTTGCAGCGTCGCCTGACTCGCCCAGACAAGATCCGGTGCGGGAGTATTCCCCGGCGATTTCAGATGGTCTACAATCTGCTCCCCGGTCAAAGGCACCAGGGTAAGTTCCACCTGACGTTCGTTGCGATAGACCTCCGCCAAGGTTTGGATAATATCCGGCGGCATATCCGAATACACCACCAGCTTCTCCCTGACCGGGACCATCCCTTCTTCTGCCGCATCTTGCGTGGGTAAGTGCGCCGTCGCGACAAGCCATAGTACGACGACAACCAACAGCCCTACCGGCAACCATTTCCGCATGTTTTCACCTCGAATTTATTATACCATAGCCACTCCTTACGGATTCGCCCAAAATCGTCGCAAACAAAAACACATCGGCTGACAGCCGATGTGTTTTTTACTCTTCGTCTTCCGCTTCAAACATATCGTCGTACAATTTTTGGACCGCTTCAAATTCATTTTCCTCCGGCGATACATATTCGATCTCGCCATTTTCGGTCGTATCCATACGAGCTAAAATCAGATCCGGTTCTTTCTCTTCCGGTGCGTCGTCATCCGGGATGGACACCAGTACGGCAAATTGCTTGCCGTTATACGGAATAATAATATCCTGCGCGTAGTACTCCTCTTCGCCATTCGGACCTTCCACTTCCACGATGACTACTTCTTCATCATTCTGCAGTTCCTGTTCCGGTTGCTTTTCCATTGCCTACCCCTTCTTTCTGCACGATGGCATTCAAATACCCTTGCAATATAAGCACTGCGGCCAATTGGTCAACCACGGTACGCCGCTTATCGCGACGCACGTTACCCGCCAAGAGACTCCTTTGCGCGGCGACTGTCGTGAGTCGTTCATCCCAAAAAACAATTTCGGTGTCGGGGAGCAGGCGTTGTAAACGCGCCGCAAACTTTTGCGTTTTTTCCGCCCTTTCACCAAGGGTCCCGTTCATGTTTTTCGGTAAGCCAACCACAATCTTCGCCACGTCATAATGACGCGCCCATTCGGCCATGCGTTCCAGATCGGCGTTGCGGGAAATATGCTCCCACGTTTCCACCGCCTGCGCCGTCAGCCCGAGCGGGTCGCTCACGGCAATTCCCGTGCGTTTCGTGCCGACATCGAGCCCTAAAATTCGTTTCATTGGCGATCGTGGGCTACGTACAACGTAATCAAGTCTTCCAAAATGCGATCGCGTTCAAACCCACGAATCAAATTGCGCGCATTTCGGTGACTGGTAATATAAGTCGGATCACCGGACAGCAGGTAGCCCGCCAGCTGTACGACCGGATCGTGACCTTTCTCACGCATCGCCGCAATGACTTCGCGAAGCATCAGAGATACTTCCGAATCTCCTTTTTTTATAGGTGCATAAAATTTTGTTTCATCATTCACTGCCACGATAGTCCTCCTCTCAAGCCAAGGCTTGCAGCATCACCGCTACACCGGCTTCAATCGCTTCGCCAAGCTTAGCCGGATCCTTGCCGCCCGCCTGCGCCATATCCGGACGACCGCCACCGCCGCCGCCGGCTACTTTGGCCGCCGCCTTGACCGCATTTCCCGCGTGAATACCGCGAGCCACTGCGGTCGCGTCCGCCATGGCGACTAAATTGACTTTTTCACCGATCCGTGCGCCCAATAAAAGCGCCTGAATATCATCGCGCCCTTTGAGCATATCGCCCAAGGCGCGTAATTCCTGTACATCCGCCACTTCAACGATGCCCTTGGCAATCCGCAGGCCGTCTTGCGTAACTGCATTTTTCACCAGATCGCCGACCTGATCTTTGGCCTGCGCCTGATGCAATGAAGATAACTCTTGCGCCAACTCTTTCTTTTCCGCCAGCAGTTTTTCCAGTTTCTCCAACAATTCCTGCGGGCGTGCTTTTAAAAGCTCCGCCGCCTGCGCCAGATCATTCATGTCCTGTTTCGCCAACCGATACGCGGCATGCCCTGTCACCGCCTCGATGCGACGAATGCCGGAACCGATACCGCTTTCCGAAAGAATCCGGAAGGAACCGATTTCACCGGTGTTGCGGACATGACTGCCGCCGCATAATTCGATGCTGACCTCCGGTACTTCGACCACACGAACGATGTTTCCGTATTTTTCGCCGAAGAGTGCGATGGCGCCCAACTCTTTAGCTTCTTCGATCGGCAATTCGCGAATCTCGGTGGCGATGCCGGCTAAAATGCGCTCATTGACTTCCGCTTCGACCGCTCTCAGTTCGTCGGAGGAAAGCGGTTCGGGATGGGTAAAATCAAAGCGTAAACGTTCCGGCATTACGACCGAACCCGCCTGCGTGACATGATCGCCCAGTACATGGCGCAGCGCCGCTTGTAAAAGGTGCGTTGCGGTATGGTTGCGCGCCATATCATGACGACGCTCCGTATCGACGGCTAGCGTCACTTCCGCGCCGCGTTCGATCGTCCCTTCGGTGACATCACCCAGGAGATAAATCGTGCCGTCCGGGTTTTTCTTCGTATCGGTAATCTCTACCTTACCCGTAGCGCTTTGCAGTTCGCCGATATCGCCCAGCTGACCGCCGCCTTCGGCATGAAACGGGTTGGTGGCCAAAATAATGAGCACCGATTCGCCGTCGGAGGCCGCTTCGATTTCGACACCGTCGCGACCGAGCATCAAAATCTCACTGACCGTCGCCGTTTCATCTGCCGTCTTACCGGCCCCCGCCAAACGGGTAGTATCCGGTGTCACGACCTTCGCAGACACTTTCGCACGCGCCTGACGCGCTCGTTCGCGTTGCGTTTTCATTGCCGTTTTGAAGCCGTCGATATCGATCGTAAGTCCTGCTTCGGCAGCAATTTCTTCGGTCAGTTCCCAAGGAAAACCGTACGTATCATACAGTTGGAAAACGTCTTCGCCGCCGAGTACCGTTTTCTGCTGCTCTTTTGCGGCGTCTATTTTTTCCTGCAACAGCAAGCTGCCCTGGTCCAGCGTTTTTTGGAAACGGGCTTCTTCGCTGGCTGCAATCTTTTTAATATAAGCTCTCTTTTCAAAGAGATCCGGCAAGCCCTGTCCCAACAAATCAATGACCAAGTCCACCAACTCGGCCATAAACGGTTGGTTAATACCGAGCAATTTGCCCTGCCGTACCGCCCGTCGTAAGATTCGGCGCAATACATAACCGCGTCCTTCATTCGACGGCAGTACGCCGTCACCGACCAACGCCGTCACCGCCCGTGAATGATCGGCAATAACTTTAAGCGCAACGTCAGTCGCCGCCGAGGCGTTGTATTTTGTTCCCGCCAGCGCCGCCGCGCGTTCAATAATCGGAAAAATCAAATCCGTCTCAAAGTTGTTGCGTTTTTTCTGTAAAACGGCTGCCAGTCGTTCCAGGCCGGCGCCGGTATCGATGTTTTTCTTGGCGAGCGGCTCGTATTGACCGTCCTTTGTACGATTGTACTGCGTGAATACGAGGTTCCAAATTTCCAGAAACCGATCACCGTCACTGCCCATTGCATTTTCAGGACCGGTGCCGAACGATTCCCCCTGATCGTAAAAAATTTCGCTGCAGGGACCGCACGGCCCTTCGCCGATTTCCCAGAAGTTATCTTCCAGTTTATAAATGCGCTCGTCCGGCAAACCTACCGTTTCATGCCAAAGCGCATAGGCTTCCTTATCATCCGGATGAACTGTCACGTACAGACGCTCGGGATCCAGCTGCAGTTCTTCCGTGAGAAACTGCCAAGCCCATTGAATAGCATCCTGCTTAAAATAATCGCCGAATGAAAAGTTCCCCAACATTTCAAAAAATGTATGGTGACGCGCGGTTCTGCCGACATTCTCCAAATCGCCCGTACGCATACATTTTTGACAGGTTACCACGCGATGGCGCGGCGGTTCTACTTTCCCCGTGAAAAAAGGTTTTAACGGTGCCATACCGGCCCCGATCAAAAGCAAACTCGGATCATCTTTCGGAATCAACGGAAAGCTGGACAGATGCAAATGCCCGCGTTCTTCAAAAAAGCGTAAATAACGCTCACGAATTTCATTACCCTTCATGCTTTATATGTTCCCCCCAGCACTGTTCGATGTGTGCTTATTATACCATGCGCCCCCGCTACGAACAATGCAGCGTAAGTTACTTGCCGCCATAAACCTCGGGCCGGCGATCGGCAAAAACGCTCATTCGGGCGCGTGTTTTCTCGACTACGTCGCTGTCATATTCGCCATACAAAATGGCTTCGTTTTGATCGCCTTTTACTACGTTTTCCCCCATCGGATCAATCAGGGCGGAGCGCCCGGCGAAAATATTGTTTTTGAAAGTGCCGACCGCATTCACCGCGCACACATACATCTGATTTTCGATGGCGCGCGCCTGAATCAGATTTTCCCACGCGACCAGCCGCGAAGTCGGCCATTCCGCCGGCACAAAGACGAGCGTAACACCGTCCAGAGCCAATTTGCGATACAGTTCCGGAAAACGCAAATCATAGCAGATGGATAAACCGCAATGAATGTCCGCGAGCTTCGCCGAAACGATTTGATCTCCTGCTGCAAAGTTATCCGGTTCGGAAAGCAAGCTGAAAAGATGGGTCTTGTCGTACTGCGCCACCGCGCCGTCCGGCCCGAAACAATGCGTGCGATTGTATACTTTTTCATTTTCTTTCGCCGGCAAGCTGCCCGTTACAATCCACTTTTTCTGCTCACGGGCAAACGCCTCCAGCCTTTGCAGCAGTTCATCGCCTTCGTGCGTTACCTGCTGACTTAAACGGCTCAAATTGTAACCCGTTGTCCACATTTCCGGTAACACGATAATATCGGCCTTAGAAGCCGCTTCTTTAATGTGAGCAAATGCATTCGTTATGTTGGTTGCTTTATCTCCCGCTTCGACATGCAGCTGAATTAATGCCAGCGTACGCTTCATGCGATCACCCCGTTCATAGTTTTATTATACCGTATTCGCGCGACGTTTCGTTTACGCACCGTTTCGGGGATGTAAAAACGGTGCCAAAACGGCTGTCAATGTGTACAACGCCAGACCGGTTAAGACAATGGTTCCGCCGGGCGCAAGATCCCATGCGTACGCGCCCCACAGGCCGCACAAGACCATAGAAAGTGAGTAACCGACCGCAATGGCAGCGGTCTTTTTGAAACCTCGCCGCCATAAATGAGCCGCCGCGACCGGTACAATCATGAGCGCGCTTACAAGTAAAATACCTACGATCGACATGCCGATCACTACGACCGCCGCGACCAGCAAGGCGAAAAACATATTCATGCGTTCTAAACGAATCCCGCGCGTACGTGCAATATCCGGTTGAAAGCTGGCCAACAACAACGGCGTATGAAACTTTCCGAGCAACAGAATGACAATCAATGCAATGATCGCAATCGCTCCAATATTCGCCCAATTGACGGTTAAAATGCTGCCGAAAAGAAAACTCATCAGACTTGTATTCGGAATCCGTGCAAGCGAACTGCACACGACCGCCAACGCCAAACCGCCGTAGAAAAACAACGCCAACCCCATATCGCCGTATTGCAGATGCTTGCGTCGCACGATTTCAATACCGCCTGCGGCGGCGAGCGTCAAAATGACCGCGCCGATCGCGGGATTAATGCCGAGCAACGCGCTTCCCGTCACACCGGCAAAGGCGATATGCCCCAAACCGTCTCCCAAAAGCGACTGCCGCCGGATCACGACAAACATCCCGACTAAAGGACAAAGTAACGCGACAATGAGGCCGGCCAAAAACGCGCGCTGCATAAATTCATAGCTGAGCATTCCCATCATCCGACCACCTCCGCCATATGCAATCCGGTCGCATGGCTGGTGACAAACTGATGCGGCGGACCGTCATAACAAAGCGTACGGTCGATGCAAAGCACCCGATCGGCATGCGGCAACGCGCGCGCGATATCATGCGTCACCATGATGATCGTTGTCTGCTGCTCCGCCTGAATGTTGCTGAGCAAATCCAGCAGCATATTGCCCGCCGTATAGTCGATCCCGCTGGTTGGCTCATCCAAAAGCAGCAGAGCCGGCCGCGCAGCGATCGCCTGCGCCAACATGACACGTTGTTGCTGCCCTCCCGACAGATCACCGATGCGCTTATGTGCCCATTCCGCCATTCCCACTTTCGCAAGCAATGCTTGACGCCGTTCGATCTGTTCGGCATGTGAAATCTCCGTTCCCCAGAAGCCGAGATCGACTACTTCGCTCACCGTCGCGGGAAATGATGCTGTATTTTGATTATAATGCTGAGGCACGAAACCGATACCGCCGGCGCGTTGCCAAGCTTGCGGCGATTGGCCGGCAATCGTAATCGTTCCCTCGGCCGGCGTCAGGAGTCCCGCCAACAACCGCAGCAGCGTTGTTTTCCCGGCGCCGTTCGGACCGACGATTAAAGTAAATCCGCCGTGCGCCAGCGTAAAGTTAATGGCGTTAAATACCGGCTCTTTGTCGTACCAAAATGCCAGGTTTTGCGCTGTAATCCATTCGTTCATTATCTGATCGATCCTTCAAATGTTTATTTCATAAAAAAAGAGGCTTGCGCCTCTTAGATTAACCGTTTTGCTCCCACATAACAATCGCTCCAGTAGCCCTCCGACAAGCTGTCGATGACTACGCCGCGACTCGATGTGGAACTGATAAAGCGATCGCCTCCCAGGTAAATACCCGAGTGCGATACACCGTCCGTATATGTTGAGAAAAAGACCAGGTCACCCGGCTGCATTTGACTGCGACTCACGCTACGCCCCATGTGGTATTGTTCATCGGCCGACCGCGGCAATACCAGTCCGGCCGCTTTGGCAGCAAACTGAACGAATCCCGAGCAATCAAAACCACTGGGAGTAGAACCTCCAAAAAGATACGGCACACCGATACATTCCTGCGCTACGGAGATCAGTCGCCGCACCAACATCGTCGAAAAATCGCCGCGGCTGGTAGGTATATCACGACTCAACAACGCGCGGTAGGTAGCCGGGCCGACCAAACCGTCCGCTTCCAAACCATGCGCCGCCTGAAATTCCCGAATCGCATCTTCCGTTGCCGGACCGTATACGCCGTCCGCGTCCAAATGATACCCTAGCGTTCCCAAACGATGTTGAATCGTCGAGATATCTTCGCCGATATCTCCCGGGTGATAGGTAGCCCCCACCGCCATCGGTACTACCAAAAACATCGCCATACAAACCCAGTGTCGTATTCTCGTCATCATGCCCCCTTCCGCCTGCGAGGTTAGCTGCCGGGTTCGGCCAAGAGCTGACCGTCTTTTGCAAGATACACCCCGAAAACATTTGGTTCCCCCGCGCGCATATGCGCTTCGGCACACCCTTGTGTCTTGTCGTTAATGTCTCGTTTTCTGATTCACCGTACCGCGCAACCAATACAGAGGTCGATCCTTTACCTCCGCAAAAATGCGCCCGATATACTCACCGATAATTCCCAAAAAGATCAACTGCAAGCCGCCGAAAAGTAACATCATCACAGCAAGCGTGGCCCAACCGGGAACCGCTTCCAGGAAATAATACTTAATCAACAGCACATAGATGATCAAAAGCAAGCTGCCGATGCCTGACAACACTCCCACATAAAGAGCCATGCGCAGCGGCAACGTCGAATATGAAGTAATTCCGTCCAAGGCAAACCGCACCATCTTGCGCAACGAAAATTTACTTTCGCCGGCATAGCGCGCTGGTGCACGGAATGTAATTTGCGTTTGCCGATAACCGATATCGCTCACCAGGCCGCGAATAAATCGCGCCTTTTCGCGAAACAGCAACAAACTGTCCGCCACTTTGCGATCAATCAGGCGAAAATCGGAACCGCCTTCGGTAATCTGCACTTGGGAAATAGAATTAATAAAACGATAATAGAGTTTCGATGTCCATTTTTTGAACGCACCGACATTGGCGGTCGAAAGCCGTACCGTCTGTACCACTTCATAACCGTCATACCATTTATCCAGCAGGTCCGGTATCATCGTCGGCGGATGCTGCATGTCTCCATCCATGGTAACCACCGCATCGCCGCGGGCATGATCCAAGCCGCAGGTAAGTGCGGTTTGATGTCCGAAATTGCGTGCCAAAATAAAAGCTGTCACGCGAGCATCCCGTTCCGCAAGCTCCGTTAAAATCAACGGTGTGCGATCACTTGAGCCGTCATCGATAAATAAAAACTCAAATGATTCATCACGATGCGCAACCACTTCGCATAACGCATCGTAAAAGTGCAATATATTGTCCTCTTCATTGAAAAAAGGAACAACGATTGAAATCAGCATTTCTACCACCAAACACTACTCCTTCTTTATTTTACCATACGCGAGAGGACCGCGCCACTGCGACAACTGCAACTGCAGACAGCTTCTTATTGAGCGCCGAACCACTCCCTATTTACGCCCTTTGTGCTCCCGAAAAACCGCTGCTTTTTGGAACGCTTTGCGCGCTGCAGCAAGCGTTTGGCGAATATCTTCATCCGTATGCGCAAGCGACATAAAGCCGCATTCGAATTGACTCGGCGCTAAATACACACCGGCCTCCAGCATCGCGATGAAATAAACATTAAATTCATCCAAGTGCGAAGTCGCTACCGTATCGTAATCCGTGACTTCATGTTCACTGAAAAACACGGTGAACATCGAACCGATCCGATGCACTATGATCGATACTCCCGCTTCTTGCGCCGCCGCTTCCAAGCCTTGGCACAACGTTTCCGTTTTTGCAGCCAATTCTGTAAAACGGTCCGCGGACAATTTATTCATTGTCGCCAATCCTGCCGTTACCACGAGCGGATTGCCCGAAAGCGTCCCCGCCTGATACACCGGTCCTTGCGGCGCCAAATTTTCCATCACTTCGCGTTTACCGCCGAACGCACCGACAGGTAAACCGCCGCCGATTACTTTACCGAGGCAAATTAAGTCCGGTGTGATGTCAAAATATTCACAGGCACCACCGGCCGCCGCGCGAAAACCGCTCATGACTTCATCGACAATCAAAAGCGCGCCGGCTTTCTGCGTCAATTCGTGCAAGAGCGGCAAATAGCCCGGCTGCGGCAATACGCAACCTATGTTACCCGCGACGCCTTCCACAATCACGGCGGCAATTTCATCGCCATATTGGGCAAAAAGTTCTTTGACCGCGTCCGGATTATTATGCGGAATCGTCAGAGTATCTGCTGCAATTTCCGAAGGAATCCCTGGGCTGTCGGGAACGCCCATCGTCGCCGCGCCCGATCCCGCCTTGACCAGGAGTCCGTCGCTGTGACCATCGCGTATTCACCGCTGACGTTATACACGCAGATCGGCAAATGGGTAATTTCACGCGCCGCACGTACGACGTCAAGATACGCCAGTGCCGGTTTCACGATGATCGCGTCGGTGCCTTTCAACAAGTCCAGTTCGATTTCTTTCAAGGCTTCACGCGCATTCGCCGGATCCATTTGATAGGTTTTGAGATCTCCGAACTGCGGCGCCGAATGTACAGCATCACGGAACGGACCATAGTAAGCGGCCGCATATTTCGCCGCGTAACTCATAATCGCCACATCGCTGTAACCCGCTTCATCCAACGCTTCGCGCAGCACCGCAATGCGACCGTCCATCATATCGCTCGGCGCAACCATATGCGCGCCGCTTCCGCTTCCTGAGCCCGCATTTCTTTATTTTCATCGACGACCTGTTCCAAATCATCCCAGTTATATAAAGTAACCCCTTCAATTTGAGAGACTTCCGGATCGATGTCACGCGGCACGGCAATATCGATCATCACCAGCGGTCGCCCCTGACGCTTATGCATCAACTCCACCGCCTGCTCGTAATCCATTAAATACGTATTCGCGCCGGTCGACGTCAAAATAACATCCACGCATCCCGCCCAGCGCAAGCGCTCTTCCAGCGGCACGACGCGACCGTGATATTTTTTGGCGAGCGCTTCCGCTTTATCCATGCTACGGTTAGCAATCAGCAGTGTTTGCAAGCCGTGGCCGATAAGATGTTTCGCCATCAGTTCCGACATCGTTCCGGAGCCTAAAATCAGCGCCCGTCGTTCACCGAGCGAACCGAAAATCTGTTACGTGAGTTTGACGGCCGCATAGCTTACCGAGACGGGATTATCCGCAATGCTCGTTTGCGTGCGGATTTTTTTGCCGATGGCAAGTACCCGTTGAAACAGCATATTGCTGATGGTACCGGTCGTTCCGACACGCACTACGGTCAAGTAAGCCACTTTCACTTGCGATAAAATTTGTCCTTCACCGATAACGAGCGAATCCATGCCGGCCGCGCAGCGAAACAGATGGCGTACCGCATCTTCACCCTTGTAGTAATACGTATATTCTTGTGAAACCGCAGTGCCGCTTTTGGCAAACAGCTTCTGCATCGCTGCCAGCGGCGGAACATCATCCGCCACCACGGCATATAATTCCGTGCGATTGCAAGTCGCTAAAAGCACCGCCTCATCCAGCTCGGCCAGACCGTAAATCTCGGTCGCGCCTGATGAACTTGCGTAGCGTGCAATGCGAATTGTTCACGTACTTCGATAGGCGCCGTTTTATGATTCAGCCCCAAGACGGCCAATTGCATGCAAAATCTCCCCTTTTATGATTTCTTTTTCCCCGCGGCGAATCCGTTCCAAGGTGTCATCGGGCAAGTACGTTCGCCAAAATGCTTGCCGTTCCGCAGATTGCGGCAACAGTTCCCTTACCTTTTGCCGCAACGGCGCAAGTTCCGCGGCAAACGCGCCGATATCCGCGTATTGTTTCTCCAAATCCCGCATGAGCAGCATGACAAGTCGCGGCATCGCACCGCGAGATGTTACCGTTCCGGTAAGGCTGCCGCTTTCCCAGTTAGCCGGCAGCATCAGATCCCCCTCGGCGGCATTGACCGCATCGTTAAGCCACGCTCCTTTGGCGTGCGCCGCGGTTTTTACCAATGCGCTGACTTGCGCCCCTGCAGCGGAAATGACGATATCACCTTGTTGCACGTCGTCCGCCGCAAACGTCCGCGGATACCAGATGAGTTGACCGGCCTCATGCCAATCCCGAATCGTCGGTTCCGCCGTCGGCGCAATCACAATGACCGTCTGCGCCCGCCCCATTACTTTGCGCAGTTTGCGAACCGCCACCGGTCCCGCCCCTACGCAAACAACGCGACGATGTGTCACATCCAACACCGCCGTCAGGTCGTTATGTTTCATTATTGCGCCGCTGCCGCGTCGAAACCGATATCCTCTACGGCAGCGCAAAGCGCCTCTACATCGGTTTTGGTTTCCTCAAAATCAACGTCCGTCATGCCGGTGGCTAAGTCCACCGCGACATCATGCACGCCATCGACACCACGTAATGTCTTCGTTACCGATTGCACGCAATTTTCGCAGCTCATACCTGTCACTTTCAATCTTGTCTTCATGGCAAGTCTCCTCTCCATTGCCGAAAATCAAAGTCAAATGATACCTTCTGTTCCCGACAAATTTGCAAAAAGTTTTTAATGATACGTGCCGTCAATCCCCAAATCGTAAAGTCACCATAGGTATAAAAATACACATCGTACTTCTGACGGCCGGTCCATCCGGGTACAACGCTTGCGACGCGCTCATAGGGAAAATTTTCTCCCGGGCGCACGCCGTCCTGCATTTCGACGCGAACGGGTTCGTGTTCCATCAGCCATTGCAGCGGCACTGTAAATACCGCATTCACTTCCGCCGGATTGCAAACGAATTCCGGTACATCTTCACGGATGGCAAGATATGGCGCTACCATGCGTCCGTTTACCGTATAAGCCAGTAGCAACGCGCCGAGCAACTCCCAGTTTTCCGAAGGCGTGCCGATTTCTTTCGCCATCTCACGCAGCGCCGTCACACCGGGATGCGCATCATAGGCTTCAATCCTGCCGCCGGGAAAGGATACTTCATTGGGATGGGAACGCAAATGAGGATTGCGTAGTTCCAATACCAGGTGCCAGCCGTCATCGGCAGGCACCTGCGGTACGGCGACGGCATATTGTAAGACGCTGCGTCAATCCGCATGACGCGGTAACGGATTCTTCACGATTCTTCCCCGAGTTCTTTATTATTGCATTACTCGCAATGAGCTATGCCCAACTTGCTTGCATCCTTAACGCAAACGTACCTTTGTTGTTTCCGTCGCGGTTTTAGCTTCATCATCGAAAAGCGCTTCGACAAATTCTTGCGCGCGAAACGGTTGCAAGTCGTCAACGCCTTCACCGAGTCCTACCCATTTCACCGGCACGCCGATTTCCTCCTTGACGGAAATCACGACGCCGCCTTTCGCGGTACCGTCCAGTTTGGTGAGTACAACGCCCGTGAGCGGTACGGATTGACCGAATACTTTCGCCTGACTCACTGCATTTTGTCCGGTCGTAGCGTCAAGTACCAACCAGGTTTGGTGCGGCGCATCCGGCACCAACTTGGCCGCGACACGACTGATTTTAGCGAGTTCTCCCATTAAATTCACTTTGGTATGCAAACGTCCGGCGGTATCGATCAATACGACATCGCTTTTGCGCGCCAACGCCGCTTCCAACGCATCATAAACGACCGCGGCGGGATCTGCTCCTTCCTGATGTTTGACAATCGGTACTCCGACACGCTCCGCCCAAATCGTCAGCTGTTCGGACGCGGCGGCGCGGAACGTGTCGCCGGCCGCCAGTAAAACTTTTTTACCGGCGTTTTTATAGTATTGCGCCAACTTGCCGATACTCGTTGTCTTACCGACGCCGTTGACGCCGACAATTAAAATGACCTCCGGCGAATGCGGCAGCGCGGCGGGATCATTATCCACCGCAAGCCATGTTTCCATCGTTTTGGCGAGGAAGGGCATGACTTCTTTCGTGCTGTGAATTTCGCCTTCTTTTACCGCGGTGCGAATTTCACCGAGCAAATAGTCGGTCGCCGTCACGCCGAGATCACCGGTCAGCATGACGGCTTCCAAATCGTCTAAAAATTCTTCGTCGATTTCGTCATAGCCGATAACCAACGTTTCCATATTTTTGACAAAACTTTTTTTCGTGCGTTCTAAGCCGGCACGGACTTTATCCAAAAAGCTCATGGTGTCTCCTTATACTGTTTCAAATTGACGGCAATTAATTGCGAGATCCCGCGTTTCACCATCGTCACGCCTTGCAGACGATCCGCGGCCGCCATGGTCGGTTTGCGGTGCGTAATGACGATGAATTGCAAGCCGTTGCGTCCCGTTTCCAAGTACCGTGTGAAGCGTTTGATATTGGCATCATCCAGCGCCGCATCGATTTCGTCTACCAGACAAAACGGCGCCGGCCGATAAGCCATAAAAGAAAAGAGTAACGCAATGACCGTCAAAGCTCGTTCACCGCCCGACAAGAGCGAGAGCGCCTGCTGTTTTTTCCCCGGCGGTCGGACCATAATTTCTACGCCGGCGGGTTTGTTTTCGTCCGCGGCCGTCAGTATCAATTGCGCCTCGCCGCCGCCAAACAGATGGGCGAAAATTCGTTGGAACTCAGCGGCCACGACCTCAAATGCCGCCGTGAACTGTTCCTGCATGGTGCGATCGATCTCCGCCACCACATTTTGCAACGTATCCCGGGCCCCCGTCAAATCCGCGAGTTGTGTCGTATAAAACTCACTTCGCTCGCGCGATTTTTCATATTCTTCAATCGCCTGCTCGGAAATATCCGCAAAGCGCGCGATCTCCGTCAGCAGTCGCCGTTGTTCGGCCCGCAGTGATGCCTGTGTTCCCTCGACAATCGCAGGTTCCCCAGCCTGCGGATCTAAATCATGCGCCGCCAATTCTTCCCGTTGCTGCGCCACATCCGCCTGCGCCGCTTCTTTTTTTGCCAGAAGCCGCGCCGCTTCCACTTTCGTTTCCGTCGCTTGCGCCCGCATGGCGCGCAACCGTTCTTGCCCCGCTTGCTGCGCGTTCAAACGTTCCGCGTGCGCGTCGTAAAATGCGTCCGCTTGCGCTTTCGCCGTCTGCGCCGTTTGCTGCGCCTCATCCGCCTCTTTTTGCAACGTTTCCTGCGAAGCGCTCAATGCATTGGCCGCCGCTTGAATTTCCTTTTCACGTTGCGTAAGCCGTTCCATTTCCGCCTGCGCATTTTTTTCCTGCTCGGCTTGGCGGAGCTTCTCCTGCTCCTGTTGCCGCAGCGTCGCCTGCACGGTGGCCAAAGCCACATGCGCTTCGGTGTAGGCGTGCTCGCAGCGAGCCAACTCCGCCTCCTGAGCGGCCGTATCCGTTGTCGTTTCAGTGACTGCTGTCGGCGCAACGGTCAGTTCTTTTTGCTTGTTTACCGTCAGCCGGTATTCATCCGCCGTCTGCGTTTGTGCGCTGCGAATTTCATCCGCCTGGCGCACGATACCGTTCCATTCGTCGCGCAGAGCCTGCAGTTGCGCCGTTTGCGAAGCAATCGCCAAGGCCGTCGTCTGCGCGGCATTTTGTAACGCATCCCGTCGCGCGAGCGCCGCGGAAATATCCGGCAGCTCTCGCTCCGGTTGCGCCGCAAGCATTTCCAGTCGGGCGCGCAATGCGGCTAATTCCTGCTGCCGACCGAATAATGTCAGCTCCGCGCGCCGCGTGCTGCCGCCCGTAAGCGCGCCGCCCGGTTGAAAAAGATCACCCGCGCGCGTCACCAGACGAATGCGTTGCTGATATTTTGCCGCCAGGCGCGAACCGGTGGCGAGATCTTCCACCAACACCGTGCGCCCCAGCAAATAATCAACCAGCGGTTGTAAATAAGATTCCGCTTTCACCAACACCGCGGCCAAACCGACCACGCCCGGCTCGTGTAAAATCGCCCGATCTCGATCTGCAAGCGTCCGCGGCCGTATTTCGTCCAACGGATACAGCGTCACGCGACCGCTTTTCGTGCGGCGCAAAAAACGGATCGCCGCCTGCGCCGCTTGGCTGTCGCGCATCACGAGATGCTGTTGCGTACCGCCCAACGCAATATCCAGCGCCGTCGTATATTCCTTCGGCACGCGCAAAAGTTGCGCCACCGTTCCATAGCAGTCACTGCGCCATGCTTCCGTGGCGCCAAGAACCGCTTTCGTCGCGCGGCCATAGCCCTCGTAGCTGTCGGCTAATTGTTGTAAATATTGGTACCGCGTTTGCGTTGTCTGCAATGTTTCGCGCGCTTTCGCGTTAGCCGCCTGCGCCGCTTCGCGCTGCGCCTGCAGTTTGTTCACAACCTCTTCCTGCGCCGTGAGTTGTCGGCTGCTTTCCGATGCGGTCGCCTGCGCCGTCGCAAGTGCCGCTTGCGCTTGCTGCAAACGCGTTTGTAATGTTTCCTTGCGTATGTCCAACTCCCGCGCGCGACGCGTCAGTTCGGCATTGCGCTCTTGCAATTGCTGCGCCGTTTGCTGCAAAAACTCCTGTTCCGCCGCGCTCCGTTCCTCACGTCGCAACCGGTCGGCAACCTGTTCACGGGCCGTTTGCAACACAGCACGCAACCGCTCACGCCGCGCCGTTTCTTCCGTCAAACGCGCCTGTGCCTCGTCCCGCTCTTGCGCCGTGGCCGCTATCGCCGCAACCGTCGTCGCTTGTGCCGCCGTAAGCTGTTCCAATGTCTGACGCTTTTCCGCCAGCGCCTGCGCCACTTCCTGCATTTCTTTCGCGTGCTGATGACCGCGCTCCGTCAACACCGCAAGTTCGCTGCGTAAGCGTTCGCAATGTTGCGCCGCGATGTTGGCCGCCTGCTCTTTTTCACGCAACATTTGTTGCGCTTTCGTATCCGCTTCCGTTTGCGCCTGCGCCGCCGCTTCCAGCTGCGTAAGTTCGATTGTCGCCGCCGTCGCCGCCTGATCCGCGGCGATCCATTCTTTCTCCGCGCGCGTCAGTTGACGTTGCGCCGTTTGCCACGCTTTCCATGCGATACTGCGCGCGACATTTGCCTCCTGCGTGCGCAACTCATTACGTTGTTTCGCCTGCCGCGCTTTTTCTTCCAGCGGCGGTAAATCCTGCGCGAGCAGTCGCGCAATATCGCTGACGCGCTCCATATTGCGTTCCGCCTCGCGCAACTTGCGCATGCCTTCTTCTTTGCGCAGCTTGTAACGGGTAATGCCCGCTACTTCTTCAAAAACGAGTTTGCGTTCTTCCGGTCGACCGATTAAAATCCGATCGACCCGCTGCTGCCCGATGACCGCCAAGGAGTCCCGACCCAAACCGGTATCCGCCAACAACAGTTGAATATCTTTTAAGCGGCAACTTTGACGATTAATAAAATAATCGCTCGCACCCGAACGAAGCAGACGTCGCGTCACCGCCACCTCTGCCGTATCCGTTTGGAAAAAGCCGTCACTATTGTCAAAAACGAGTGTCACTTCCGCCGAAGCTTTCGCGCGTTCGGTCGCAGTCCCCGCAAAAATCACGTCACTCGACTGCTCACCGCGCAGCTGGCGAATATTTTGCTCGCCCAGCACCCAGCGCACCGCATCAGCTAAATTACTCTTGCCGCTGCCGTTCGGACCGACGATCGCCGTCACACCCGGCGCGAATTCCACTTCCGTTTTATCCGCAAAGGATTTGAAACCGCGCAGAATCATCCGTAATAAACGCATACCGACTCCCTTTACATAATTACTTCTATTATACAGCAAATCTTCGTCAGTTCATCATGTCCGCCGAAAGAAATAGCCGCGGGCGCCGGTTGTAATTTTTTTCTTGCGGCGTAAAAAAACAGCCGCAGACGCGGCTGTTATCCGAAGATCCAGTACAAACTCAGTAAAAACAATATGATGATGAGTGCCGTAAGACCCTGCTCTACTCGTGTGAACGGGCGGTTTTTACGGCGTCTGCGATGCATTTTTTTGCGCTGCGGGCGCGCGGTCGGTTCGACGTCCAAATAATCTTTTGCTCCGACGCTCGGCACGTACGCGCGTTCCACCGGACGCTCTTCCCCCATAGCGGCGTTGTAACGATCCACGAGTCCTACCCCCGACAGGCCGAGGAAATTGCCGTAGTTGCGCAGCATGCCGCGCATGTAAACCGTTCCCGGAATCGTTCCGTACTCTTCCCGCTCCAATGCCGCCAGGTAGCGCGCGCTGATATAAGTACCAAGCGCCGCATCGGAAAGCGACAAGCCCTTTTCCTCGCGCGCGCGGCGTAAAATGTCTCCGATTTCATTCATGACTCGCTGTTCCCTTCGTAGCGTGCCAGCAATTCTTCCACTTCGTCTTTCGTCAGCAAAATATCCCGCGCTTTACTGCCCAATGACGGTCCGACGATCCCCATGTTTTCCATGGTGTCAATCAGTCGACCGGCGCGGGTGTAACCTACGCGAAAACGACGTTGCAACATCGAAACGGAGGCCTGTTCGGTATCCATGACCATGCGAATGGCATCGGGCAAAAGTTCATCTTCCCAACGCGGCTGTTGCGCTTCCTCGGCTTCCGCGACCGGTTGCACAACTGTTTCATTATACTCCGGTTGCCCCTGCTTTTTGATGTAATTCACCAATTTTTCCACATCCGCATCGGAAATAAACGCGCCTTGCACGCGCCGCGGTTTCGGTGCGCCGATCGGGTAGAAAAGCATGTCGCCTTTACCAAGTAATTTCTCCGCCCCCGCCATATCCAAAATCGTGCGCGAATCGATTTGACTCGAAACGGCAAACGAAATTCGACTCGGAATGTTGGCTTTGATGGTACCCGTCAATACGTCAACGGACGGACGCTGCGTCGCGAGCACGAGATGCAGTCCGGCCGCGCGCGCCATTTGGGCGAGACGCGCGATCGCGTCTTCCACATCATGCGGCGCGACCATCATCAAGTCCGCGAGTTCGTCAATGATAATGACGACAAGCGGCAACGGCGAATCCGGATTCGCTTCATTGTAACCGGTAATGTTACGCACTTTAGCGGAAGCGAATAAACGGTAGCGGTTTTCCATTTCACGCACCGCCCAACGCAATACGCCCGCCGCTTTTTTGACATCGGTGACAACCGGCGTCAAAAGATGAGGGATATGGTTATACTGCGCGAGTTCGACTACTTTCGGGTCGATCAGAATTAATTTCACTTCATCGGGATACGAACGCAGCAAAATGCTGGATACCAGCGTGTTGATGCAAACGCTTTTGCCAGAACCGGTGGAGCCCGCTACCAAAAGGTGCGGCATCTTGGCAAGATCGGTAATCACCGGCTGACCGGTAATATCTTCTCCCAAACCGACGGCGATGCCGCCGACCGCATGTTGAAATTCGTCGCAGGCAAGCACTTCGCGTAAGCCCACGGAAGAAATTTCCCGGTTCGGCACTTCGATGCCGACCGCCGCTTTGCCGGGAATCGGCGCTTCGATACGGACGTCGGTCGCCGCGAGTTGCAGCGCGATATCGTCCGCCAAGTTAACGATTTTGCTTACTTTCACGCCCGGTCCCGGTTCCAGCTCGTAACGCGTCACGGACGGACCGCGGCTGGCGTGAATAATTTTAGTTTCCACGCCGAAGCTCGCCAATAATTCTTCGAGTTTCTGCGCGTTTTCCGCTACTTCCGCCTGCGTGTCGGCCGTGCTTTGTCGCGTTTTGGTAAGCAAACTCAGTGGCGGCAATTTATAATCAGCGCGATCACTTTTCGGCTTCGCGGGCGCGATATCCGGCTTCACTTGTTCCGTATCGGTGTCCGGTTCCGGCTTCATCCAGCTCGGTTCCGGCGCGACAGCCGATGCCTTCACGGGCGGTGTAAACGGGGTAACTGCCGCAGCCGGCGTATGGCGATCCGACGAGGGTTCATCGTTTACCGGTGGTTTCTCTTTCGACTTGTCAAAATCAAAAAACTGCGCGCGCTGTTTTTGTTCCGTAGGCGTGGTTTCGACATGACGATGCGCCTCTACGGTTTCTTTCACTTTGTCACTCGCTTTTTCCCAATGCGGTTGCGCTTTGCCTTTGACAAAGTTGACGCCGTCCGTCACCGTCCATTTGCTGACGAAAATAGTATTCACCACGAGAATGACGAGCAGCGCAAGTTTCACGCCCGTCTCACCGAAAAGCGTGCGCAGACACAGCAAACCCGCGCCGCCAAGCGCGCCGCCGTACTGCGGAAACCAGGACGGCTGGATTTCCTGACCGGTCGGCACGTACCACCAGTGCAACGTGATCAGTCCGAGAACAAAGTAAATAATCCAGGCCGTATCCCGTGTTTTCACCGCCATCGCGCGCGGGCGATAAACGTATCGCGCGCCGAGGAAGATCAGCGCCAGCGCCGGAATAAACGCGCCGAGACCGAATAAATATTCCAAAATCGTGTGCGTCCAATACCCGGCGATACCGACATCAAAACGGGCAATCGCGATCAATGCGAACAACCCGACGGCGATCATCAGCACGCCGCCGATTTCAAAGCGTCGGCTTTCCTGCCGTGCCGTTTCTGTTTTGGTTGGGGATTTACGATTTGCTTTGGGCACTCTGTTTCTCCTTTGTAGCGCTAAGACCGCGCCGTTCGTTCCAGCGGCGGACGAGCTCCTCTTCGCTGCCGTACATTTTCGGTTGATAGTACTGATCATTCACGATCGGATCGGGTAAATACTGCTGCTTGACCCATCCGTTCGGATATTGATGGGCGTATCGATACGTTTGTCCATGACCCAGTTGTTGCGCGCCGCTGTAATGCGCATCACGCAGATGCGCGGGTACATTTCCCATGGCGCCCTGCCGCACGCGCGACAAGGCCGCGTCAATCCCGGTAATCACCGAGTTGCTTTTCGGCGCCAGCGCAACATACAACACCGCTTCCGCTAAAATAATCCGCGCTTCGGGAAAGCCGACCATCTCCGCCGCCTGCGCCGCCGCCTGCGCGACAACAAGCGCTTGCGGATCGGCCAGTCCGACATCTTCCGCCGCGCAAATCATGATCCGTCGCGCCATGAACGAGGGTTTCTCGCCGCCTTCGATCATGCGGGCGAGGTAATGCAACGCCGCATCGGCATCCGAGCCGCGCATGCTTTTGATAAACGCGGACGCGATATCGTAATGGCTGTCGCCGCTTTTATCGTAGGCCAATCGCCCGATACCGGCCGCCCGCTCGACTTCCGCAAGCGTCACTTCCGCGCCCGGCGCAAGTCCGGCCGCGGTCTGCTCGAGCATATTCAGCGCGAGCCGCGCATCGCCATTAGCCTGTAGCGCGAGTTCACGGAGCACCTCCGGCGCCACGGTAAGTTTTTGTTTACCCAAGCCGCGCTCCGCATCCGTCACCGCATTTTGCAAAATCCGGACAATGGCCGCCGGTGTCAACGCTTCCAAACGAATCAGACGCAAGCGGGACAAAAGTGCCTTCTGCACCTCAAAAAACGGATTTTCCGTAGTGGCGCCGATCAACGTAATGGTGCCGTCTTCCACATAGGACAGTAATAAATCCTGCTGACCTTTATTAAAACGATGAATTTCATCGATAAAAACAATCGTGCGCCGACCGTAAAGACTGCCCTGCTCTTTGGCTTCGGCAATCACTTTACGCAGTTCGGCCACGCCGCTGGTCGTCGCATTCACCGTCACGAATTCGCTTTGCGTGAGGTTGGCGATAACTCGGGCAATCGTTGTCTTACCGGTGCCGGGAGGTCCGAATAAAAGCAGAGACGGCACGGTATCCGAGCGAATCATCGCCGCTAGAAAACTCTGCGCACCGACGACGGCTTCCTGTCCGTAAATCTCCTCCAAAGTGCGGGGCCGCATACGTACCGCCAGCGGCCGAAAATCCGCGCGCTGTGTCTGCTCGAATAAATTGGCCATATTCTCTCCCGACATACAAAAATAACCGCTGTCCATAAAGTCAGCGGCTATGAAAAATCCCCACCATGTCGTGATTTGCTGTATTTTGAGCCTGCATGTGCAGGTGGGTGTCTTCCCGCCCGAAGAAAATCTACTCCGCGAGCGAAGTTGGACTCCCTTATCGATGGTGTTGGTTCAAAATAACGTTAGCCACACGTGCACGGTAGGGGTTTCTTTACACTTATATAATAGCAAAGTGCAGGCAATTTTTCAAGTTATATTGCCGCCGCTGCAATTATTTTTTTACGAGATCGTCTTCCGTACGAATGGAAAGTTCGCGCAATTGTTTCGGCGCTACTTCCGACGGTGCCTGGGTCATCGGATCGATCGCGCTTTGCGTTTTCGGGAACGCGATAACGTCACGAATCGACTGACGATTGGCCATCAGCATGACCAAACGGTCCAGACCGAAGGCGATACCGCCGTGCGGCGGCGCGCCGAATTCAAAGGCCTCCATGAGGAAACCGAATTTTTGCTGCGCTTCTTCCTGACTGATGCCGATCGCCGCGAAAATTTTCTGCTGCAGTTCTTCCTGGTAAATACGCAAACTGCCGCCACCGACTTCGATACCGTTCAGGACAAGGTCATACGCTTTTGCCTTCACGCGTTCCGGATTCGATGCGAGGAACTCGATATCCTCATCACGCGGCATCGTAAAGGGGTGATGCATCGCGACGTAACGTTTCTCTTCTTCGCTGTATTCAAACATCGGGAAGTCGAGCACCCAGGTGAACGCTAATTCATCCGGATCGATCAGGTTGCGACGACGCCCCATTTCCAAGCGCAATTCGCCCAACGCCTGCGCAACGACTTTCGCTTTATCCGCTACCATGAGGATCAGGTCCCCCGGCTGCGCTTCACTGTGAGCGATAATCGACTGCACCATTTCCTCACCGAGGAATTTGGCAATCTGCGATTTGACGGAGCCGTCCGGATTGACTACGATCCAAGCCACGCCTTTACCGCCGTAACGGCCGACATAGTCGACCAGTCCGTCGAGTTCGCGACGCGGAATGTCGGAGTAACCTTTCACCACAATGCCTTTGACTTCGCCGCCTGCTTCGACGACCGAACGGAACACTTTGAAATCGGTCTTGGCTACAATATCCGTCACATTGAAGAACGGCATTTCGAAACGCAGATCCGGTTTATCCGAACCGTACAGGTTCATCGCGTCATCATAGCTGATACGAGGGAACGGCGTGGGAATCTTTTTGCCGAGCGCGCGTTCAAAAATGAAAGCGACCATGTTTTCCATTAATTTCAAAATATCGTCGCGTTCGATAAAGCTCATTTCAATATCCAGCTGGGTGAATTCCGGCTGGCGATCCGCACGCAAGTCTTCATCGCGGAAGCAACGTACAATTTGGAAATATTTGTCCATGCCGGACACCATCAGGATCTGTTTGAAGATCTGAGGGGATTGCGGCAACGCGTAAAATTTGCCCGGGTTGACACGACTCGGTACCAGGTAATCGCGCGCGCCTTCCGGCGTGCTTTTAGTCAGCATCGGCGTTTCAATTTCCCAGAAACCGTGCTCGTCCAAATAGTCTCGCATCGCTTTCGCTACTTGGTGACGCAGCCGCAAATTCTTTTGCATTTCCGGACGGCGCAAATCCAGATAACGATATTTCAGGCGGATATTTTCATCCACATCAACATTATCTTCGATGTAAAACGGAGGGGTTTTGGCGGCATTTAAGACGCGCATTTCATACACTACGACTTCCCATTTGCCGGTCGGCATATTTTCGTTGACCGTTTGCGCATCGCGTTCACGCACCGTACCGCGTACGCAAATCACGTATTCATTCCGGATGCCTTCCGCTTTATGAAAACTTTCCTCGTCATAATCGGGCAAGGCCACCAGCTGCACTACACCGGTCCGGTCGCGCAAATCCACAAAAATCAAACCGCCGTGATCGCGACGTCGTTCCACCCATCCGCATAAAACGACTTCGTTGCCGTTTTGCGCCTCGGTCACTTCGCCGCACATCAACGTACGGTGCAAACCTGCCATTGTTTCCATTCCTTTATCCTCTCCGTTCTCGTTCATTTTGCAAGTAGCCGACAACCTCGCTGCGCGCCAGCGTTGTCTGCTCACGCGCGGCCAAATCGCGTATAATCACGGTGCCGTCTGCTAATTCTGTTTCGCCAATAATTATAACATACTTAGTGCCGGTTTTACCGACCTGCTTCAAACGGCTCTTTAAACTGCGACCTAAAAGATCGGTATCGACGGTAAACTCCGCCGCCCGCAATTCCTGCGCAATCGCGAACCCGAGTTCACTCGCGGCCTCGCCGTGAGTTGCGATCGCGACATCGCCGGCAGCGGTGACCTCCGGTAATAAATCTTGCATCGATAACGCGAGCATTAAGCGCTCGAGGCCGACGGCAAAACCGATGCCCGGCGTATGCGGACCGCCGATATCTTCGACGAGTCCGTCGTAACGTCCGCCACCGCAAATAGCGCTTTGCGCGCCGAGCGGCGCGTACTGAATTTCAAAAGCGGTTTTCGTATAGTAATCCAAACCGCGCACGAGACGCGGATTTAACGTAAACGGAATCCCCGCCGCCGTGAGCAGCTTCTGCGTAGCGGCGAAGTGATCGGCGCATTCCTCACAAAGGTAATCGGTGATTTCCGGCGCGTCCTGCGCGAGCTTTCGGCACGCTTCCTCTTTGCAGTCCAACAGACGCAACGGATTTTTATATAAGCGCGTCTTGCAGTCTTCGCACAATTCGTCCTGATGATCCTCGTAGTACGCGATCAGTTTTTCCCGATATACGGGTCGGCATTTCGGACAACCGACCGAGTTCACAAACACGTTCAGATCGTGTAAGCCGAGCGTTTGGAAAAGTTGTACCGCGAGCGCGATAATTTCCCCGTCCGCCTGCGGCGATGGCGTCGCCAATACTTCCACGCCGAATTGGTGAAATTCACGGTAGCGTCCGGCCTGCGGCCGATCGTAACGGAACATCGAACCGATGTAATACCATTTCGTCACGTTCTGATCCGCATACACTTTATGTTCCAAATAAGCGCGCACCGCCGCCGCCGTATTTTCCGGGCGGAGCGTCAGCGAACGATCGCCGCGATCGGTAAACGTATACATTTCCTTGGAAACGACGTCGGTCGTTTCCCCGATACCGCGTTGAAACAGTTCCGTCTTTTCAAAATGCGGCGTGCGAATTTCCTGAAATCCGTACTGCGCACACAATTTACGTATCATTTCTTCGACATACCGCCATTGCTCACTTTCCGGCGGCAAGATATCTTGCGTTCCTCGCAAGGCTTTAATCATTGTGTTTCGCTCCTTTGCGATATCAATTGAAACAGGCGATCTCTTTCCGTAAGGTATGACTCCAACCGTTCACAATACGCTGCATTGTCCCAGGGAAAATAGCAACGATCAAATTGAAACGCGGCATTTTTGATCACTTTATTCGTCGCTCCCGGTCCGATGCCGAGTATGTGAATGCGTTCGCCCATCATTTGTATATTATAGCGGCAAAGCGTGCCGGGCAAGGCGTACCCGATATTGGCCAAATCCGCCGCGAGATATTTCTGACGATATAAATAGTACGGCTCATAACCCATGCCGCACAACGTTTCATAAGCGAGATCCGCCATCGCGCGCGTCGTTTCCGCGGACGGCAATCGGTATGCGCCCGCCGTTTGCATCAACGGGCTGTGCCGCTTCAACGCCAACGTATGCACGGTGACATTTTCCGGTCGCAGACGCGCCACCGCGTCGAGATTTTCTTTCATATCCGCGATGGTCTGGTCGGGCAAACCCGCAATAAAATCCATATTGATCGCGTCAAAATGATAGGTTTGCGCCTCGGCGTACACGTGTTCGATCTGTGCGCCGGTATGCGCGCGGTGAATCGTTTGCAAAATGCGATCCTGCAATGTTTGCGGGTTGATACTCAACCGTGTCACTCCCGCCATACGCATCGCCGCCAGCTTCGCCGCGGTAATCGTATCCGGGCGCCCCGCTTCAACGGTAAATTCCGTACCGGGAGGAATCGCAAGTTCCGTTTGTAACGCCGTCAATAACGTTTGCAAGTGTTGCTCCGGCAGTACGGTCGGTGTACCGCCGCCGAAGTAGACGCTGTCGATCATCAACTGATGTCGGCGCAGCAACGCGCCGGCGCGCTGCACATCTTCGAGCAGCGCCGCCAGGAATCCATCCCAATCTTCATCCGGTCGCGCGACACGAGCCGGAAACGAGCAATACACGCAATGGCTCGGACAAAACGGGACACCAATATACACCGCCGCTTGGTGATCGGTTTGCCGCCAATCGGTGGAAAGATAGGGCCGTTGGCGTTCACCGATCGCGGTTAAAAGTCGTCCCCAGCGCGGCGCGACTTTTTCGCGCGCCCACAGCGCCTCCGCCTGCGCGGCGAAATCATCTTCTGCAAGCAACGGGTGCAAAAGCTTGGTCGGACGCATCCCGACAAGGTAACCCCATTCACCGAGCGGCTTTTCGCAAAGAGTAACAAGTACGTCACTCAAAAAATGACCGCCCGCGCGCCGCGTGGAAACTGTTTGCGAAGCATACGAGGTGTTACCCAAGAACAATTCTACCCGGTACGTATTATGTTGCGGCGTCACTCGTACCCGACAATCCGGCTGTTTTTCGTCCCAACGCAAACCGAAGCGGAGCATCAGCTGCGCCACGGGGGAATGCCATGCCGCCGGTCCATCCAGGCAGTAAGTGTGCAGCGTCATATACGACGCTGTTTACGACGGCATTGCCGGCAGTAGCCGTAGAATTTCAACACATGATCCACGATTTGGAACCGCTCCTCTTCTTCGATGATCTGCTCCAGCGGATCCAGCATATCGTACTCAAATTCTTTAATGGCGCCGCAACCCAAGCAAATCAGGTGATGATGGAAATGCGGCATATTATCATCAAATAATTCGTAGCGCGAACGACCATCTCCGAAATCCAATTTCTTCAACAAGCCGAGTTCCACAAATAAATCGAGCGTACGATATACCGTTGCCAAACCGATGTCCGGCTGAATGACTTTGACCGCATTGTAGACATCTTCCGCGCTCATGTGTTTTTCGTCGCTTTCCACAAACACTTTCAAAATATCCTGCCGCTGCGAGGTAAATTTATACTTGTGTTCTTTGATCTTTTCGCGCAACGTCCGCATAATTTCATTTTGTCGCATGATAAATCCTTTCTGTTAACTACGTGCGATTTCTCTATACTTGTTGTAATACCACATATGCTTGGTAATGACCTTCAACACGGCGAGTGTCGGTACGGCAAGCATCATGCCAAACACGCCGAGAACGGCGCTTCCCAAAAGAACGCCGGCGATAATCGCGACCGGGTGAATCTCAATGACGTTGCCCATGAGTTTCGGCATTAAGATATGCCCGTCAAACTGTTGCACGATGATGTAGAAGATCAGTACTTTTACGGCGAGCGAGCCGCTGATGGTAAGCGCCAATAAAAGAGCCGGAATCGCGCCCACAATCGGGCCAACGATCGGCACCAGTTCCACGATCCCCGCGAGCAACGCGATGACCAACGGATACGGAACTTCCAGCCACCACATGCCGATAAATACCATGCTCGCGATCGCCACGCACAAAATCAACTGACCGCGAATATAGGCGCTCAGAATATGATCCGTTTCCTGCACCAAATCCATAATATGTTGACGATACTCCATCGGGAACAACGCGGCAAAAATGCGTTTGAATGTGCTGCCCGCTTTTAACATGTAAAATGTAATAATCGGCACGACGACCAGCTCGACCAAAGTACCGGTAAATGCAATCACGGCGAAGATACCGTTTTTCGCAACGTCAATCAAGTAGTTACCCGCACGCACCAGCGAGTCATTGATCATTTTCTGCGCTTCCGGCGGGATGAAGTCAATATAGCGCGCCTGCAAACTCTGCATGGTTTCTAAAAGTTGCGACGTCAACAACGGAATCTGTAATACAAAGCCTTCAAATTGATGCCAGAACGGCACGAAAATACTGCGTACCAGAATGGTCATCACCGCGATAAATACCAAGAACGCAATGATAATGGCAATATCGACAGGGAACCGGTGCCAGCGTAATTTCTGTGCCACTTTCATCTGAAATTCGACGAGCGGTCGCAGTATCAGACACAAAAAGAGACCGAATAAAAACGGCACGACAATCCACGGAACATAGTAGACGGTGAAAACGATAGCAATCACCAGGGCGATGCGCAGCCAAAATTGCGCATCGCGTTTCAAAGGTACGACATTTACTGTTTTTTCATGTTCAGAAACGGGTTGCATCTTTTTTCTTCTCCGATCGTAGTCGACGGTCCGTGTCCGGATAAGACCACGGTAGCATCGTCCAGGGATAATAATTTTTCCTCAATACCTGTAATTAGTTGCGACATCGAGCCGCCCGGAAAATCTGTGCGCCCGATCGAGCCTTGAAACAGAGCGTCACCGACAAATACCACTCCCGGTTCGGCGACATAAAAACTGATGCCGCCGGGCGTGTGCCCCGGAGTCTCCAAAACCTCAAGTCGGATATCATCTAAAACGACGGTATCACCTTCCGCCAGATATTCTTCCACCGGCTGCGCCGTCACGCGTTGGTATTGGTAGGCCGATAAATTCAGTTTCGGATCGCTCAAATAGGCCTGATCCGCCTGATGCATCGCCACCGGCACGTCCGGGTACAACGCTCGCAGCTCTTCCAATGCTCCGATATGATCGGCATGACCATGCGTCAGCAGAATTTTTTTCAATTGCAAATCAAATTTTGTCAGCGTTTTTTGGATTTCTTTCGCTTCCGCTGCCGGATCGATGACGATCGCATGCTTGGTCGTTTCCGAAAACAGAATGTAGCAATTGGTCGCCAGCGGTCCGAGTGTTAACGCGATAATTTTCATAGCCACCTCAAAATAACTTTCCGCTATCCAGCAAAATGGTCACCGGTCCGTCATTCGTCAATGTAACCTGCATTTCCGTTTGAAAACGACCGGTCCCGACCGTCACATCATGCGCGCGCAACGCTTGGACAAATACTTCATAAAGCGGCTCGGCGAGACTTGGCGGAGCGGCGGCGGTAAAACTCGGACGCCGGCCTTTGCGTACGTCGCCGTATAAAGTGAATTGGGAGATTGCGAGAATTTCGCCGCCTATATCCAAAAGAGACCGGTTCATCTTGCCGTCCGCGTCTTCAAAGATACGCAAATTAACGATTTTATCGGCGAGATAACGGGCATCTTCTGCCGTATCTTCCGCCCCGACACCAAGCAACACCGTCAATCCCGCGCCGGCTTTGCCGACGAGTTCACCGTCTACCGTTACTTGGCTTTGTGTCGTTCGTTGAATGACTGCACGCATTACGCTCCTCCGGCCGATTCCAAGCGGCGCACGGAATACACATCGCGAATCCGCCGCAGCTTGGTCATCATAAATTCCAATTGATGTAAGTCTTTAATTTGTACGCCCAGCCGGATTTTGGCGACATTATCCTGCGGCAAATCGGCGTTCACCGAGCCGACGGACAATTTCATTTCCGAAACGACGCCCAAGACATCTTCCAGCAAGCCGCGACGATCGTAACTTTCGATCTCGACGACCACCAAAAAAGTTTCATTCGCCCCGTACATCCAGCTGACTTCGATCAGGCGATTCGGATCATCGTTGTGAATAATATTGTCGCAATCCAAACGATGCACGGAAATACCGCGGCCGCGTGTGATGTAGCCGATAACGGGATCGCCCGGCACCGGATTGCAGCAACGCGCCATGTGCACCAACAGCCCCGGCTCGCCTTTGACGAGAATGCCGCTGTTGCCCTTCGTCGCCTTTTTGCTGACCCGCAAGCTGTCGAGCGTTTGTTGCAGCTGAGAAGAAATCGGATTATTCTTCGCTTCCTCTTTTTTGTGCAGATCAATCAGTTTCAGCGTAATTCCGCGCACGGTTAAACCGCCATAGCCGGCCGCCGCCAGCAAATCCTCCGGCGTGCCCGCATTGATCTGTTCGGCGACCGCTTCCAAGCGTCCCGGCTTATTCAGCGTCTTGAACTCATACCCGAGTTTTTTCGCTTCGCTCTCCAACGCCTCTTTCGCTTTGGCAATATTATCCGCGCGATTTTCCTTCTTAAACCAACCGCGAATTTTCGAACGACTTTCCGACGACGCGACAATGTTCAGCCAGTCCAAACTCGGTTTGCCGTTTTTGGATGTAATAATCGAAACGATATCGCCGTTTTTCAGTTTGTAGTCGATCGGCACGATTTTACCGTTGACTTTGGCTCCCGTGCAGGTATTGCCGACTTCCGTATGAATACGGTACGCGAAATCCAGCGGAATAGCGCCCTGCGGCAAATCAATGACGTCGCCGCTCGGCGTAAACACAAAGACCTCGTCGGCGAATACATCGAGTTTCAACGCGTCGACGAATTCCTTCGAATTGCTCGTATCCTGCCATTCGAGCAATTTACGCAGCCAACCGATTTTTTCATCAAAATTTTGCTGCTGCGACGCTTTTTTCGTGCCTTCTTTATAACGCCAATGCGCCGCCACGCCGTACTCGGCGACCTGGTGCATTTCTTGCGTACGGATCTGGATTTCGACCGGTTGCCCCGATTCACCGATGACCGTCGTATGCAACGACTGATACATATTCGGTTTCGGCATCGCGATATAATCTTTGAACCGATACGGCAACGGTTTCCACAAGCTGTGGACGATCCCCAAAACCGCATAACACTCCGGAATCGTGTTAACGATCACGCGAGTCGCGTACAGATCGTAAATCTCACTGATATCCTGATGTTTTTTCTTGATTTTTTTGTAAATACTGTAAAAATGTTTCGGACGACCGCTGATGTCCGCTTCGATACTGTTTTTTTGCAGTGAATCGCGCAAGATATCGATCGTCTGCTTGATGATTTCTTCGCGCACCTGGCGTTTGACCTGCATCTGCTCGACGAGATCGTAGTAAGCCATCGGTTCCAAATAGCGGAACGAAAGATCTTCCAGTTCCCACTTAATGTTAAAAATACCGAGCCGATGCGCGAGCGGCGCAAAAATCTCCAGTGTTTCGCGGGCAATGCGCTGCTGCTTTTCTTCCCGTACGAAGGACAGCGTCCGCATATTATGCAAGCGGTCGGCCAATTTGATAACGACCACGCGCACATCTTTCGCCATCGCGAGAAACATTTTACGATAGGTATCGAGCTGCTGATCTTCTTTCGTTTTGTAATTCATCCGGTTGAGCTTGGTGACGCCATCCACCAGAAACGCCACTTCATCGCCGAACAGCATGCGAATATCTTCCAGCGTATAATCGGTATCTTCCACAACATCATGCAGCAATGCCGCCTTGATACCGTCCGGGTCCATTTGCAAGCCGGCGATAATGTCGGCGACGGCCAACGGGTGCATAATATATGGTTCGCCCGAAACACGTTTTTGTTCCGCATGCGCCGTATCGGCAAGTTCATACGCTTCACGCAGGGAATCTTCATCGAGATCGGGCAAATATTTTTTGACATCGGCGACTAATTTCGCATACGCCGCTTCCCGATCAAATTCCGTGTTTACGGTTTCCATATATCCTCCTTTCCCGTACCAGCACGATATGTGGCGGAATTTTCCAGCGCGAGTTTTTCGTGGCTGGGCCGCCAAGCATACCAGGTTTCATTTTCATACTGTTGACGTTCCAACAAATGCAGTTCTTCCAACACGGTCACCGCCGCGAACAAATCCCGCGCGGCATACGGCAAGCCGCTCTGCTCCGCGAGAATGGTCTGAACTTGCGCGACGGTCCGATTATGCGGCTCTAAAAGAACGCGCAGTTCACGATACACGGCCACCATAATTTCGCGGTCTAAATGCGCTTTTTGCTCGTTTTCCCACGTGATATCTTTCACCACGCCCTGCACCCGCACCTGATCCTGCCAAATATTTTTTTGCAGCGCGTAAACGATCGCGGCGGTATCGCCGGTGAAAATTTCGGTGGTCAGTTCCCCAAATCCCCAGCCGACACATTCCAATTCATCGCCTTGCTGCGCAAAGTTGGCTTTCAAATGGCGCCGATCTTTACCGATACGGCGAATTTTTTGCACGGTCAGATCGCGGGACGCAAACAAAGGCGACGGATTGCTTTCGCCGAACGGCTCTAATCGTTCGAGCGCCGTGACGAAATCCAAATCGACATCCGTCAACGCAAGCGCGCGTTCCACGCGCAGCACCGGTATGAAATCGTCCGGTGTTAAATGCGTATCGGCATACTCCTGTAAACGCTTGCGCAATTCGGGAATGCGTTCTTCCCGAATGGAAAATCCGGCCGCCTGATGATGTCCGCCGAATTGCTCCAAAATGTCCGCGCAGGAATGCAGCGCGTCATATATATCCAAAGCGGGAATACTCCGGCATGAACCTTTGCCGATCCCGTCGTTTATGGAAATCACCAAGGCGGGGCGATGAAAGCTGTCCACCAAGCGCGAGGCCACAATACCGATGACGCCCGGATGCCAAGCCGCTCCGTCCACCACCAGCATGCGGTCATCACCGGTGCCAAGCTCTGCCAAGCGCTGCCGAGCCGCGGTCACCAGCTCACGTTCCAACGCCTGGCGCTCACTGTTAATCGTAAATAATTTTTGCGCGAGCGCCAGCGCTTCCTCCGCGTCGGTCGCCGTTAAAAGCTGCACGCCCAAACGCGCATGCGCCAAACGTCCCGCCGCATTTAAGCGCGGCGCGATGGAAAATCCGATGCGCTCGGAGGTCACTTGCTCCGGATCAATTTCACAGACCTGTAAAAGCGCGCGTAAACCGACATTATCCGTCGTTGCAAACCGTTTCAATCCCTCTTTGACGTACAAACGGTTTTCCGCCAATAACGGCACCACATCGGCGACCGTCCCCAACGTCACGAGTTCAATATCATCCGTATAATCTTCGCCTTTGATCTCCCACCAAAGCGCGCGGCACAGTGTGTAAGCCACGCCTACCCCCGCCAGATTTTTATCGGGATAGGCACAGCCGGGCTGTTTCGGATTGATGACGGCAAGCGCCTGCGGCAATTCTTCCGGCGGTTGGTGATGGTCCGTCACGATCAAATCCAACGGTCCTTGAAAACGGTTGCACAACTGCGTCGAGCTGATTCCGCAGTCCACGGTGATGACTAGTTTCACGCCCTTGGCGACAAGTTCCGCAAGCGCCGTTTCGTTCAGGCCGTAACCCTCCTCAATGCGATCGGGAATATAATACTCTACATTGCCGCCAAGTCGACGCAAACAGCGTAACATCACCGACGTGGAAGTAATTCCGTCGACATCATAATCGCCGTAGATAACGATTGTTTCTTGCGCTTTTAACGCTTGCGAAATACGCTCTACCGCTTTCTTTGTTCCTTTTAAAAGCGCCGAATCAAACCGATCCGCAAGTGTTGCATGAAAAAAATTCTGCGCCGCCTCCACGGTGCAGATCCCCCGTTGTACCAGCATATTCGCCACGATGAGCGGCAAATCGAATGCATGGGCCAGTACATCCGCTTGTTCCGTATTTTCCTCTACCGGCACAAATTGCCAATGTTTTTTTTGCATACTTCCACCAGTTTCTTTTACTATTTTTCTATTGTAGCACTTTTTATTCTCAATTACTATTTATTTTCAATATTTGTATGCAAAGTCCATCTCAATCATCTTTAATAAGTCTTTTCTATACAACGATTTAGCCATCGCTCTTTGTGTTCTCCAAAAACGAAAATGAAAATCACGGTGTAAAGCATGCGATGTTCGCTAGCGTTTATTTCATAAAAATAATCGGACGAAAATACCTGCGCGCAATAAAAAAAGAGACCGTCATTCGACGGTCTCTTCGCGTAATCAGCAGCTACCTATGCTCCCGGGCCGTTTCCAGCCAAGTACTTTCGGCGTTTACGAGCTTA
>NZ_JAHAJN010000006.1 GCF_018372215.1 Negativicoccus succinicivorans
TAAAGTGAAGATACTTTTCTTCCTGACCAGCATCTTCATTTTTTTGCCTTTCAACTGTTTTATATGCATGGTACTATGAGTACAAATAAAAATTTATCCACATCGCCCTTCGGGGCTCTGCCTATGTAGGCTAAAAGCACTCTTCGGAGTGTTTTTTTAGTGCTTGCATTTTATGTTTCATATCTTGACGCGCTTTATTATAATTGCCAATCTATTTTGTAAAATAAAAAAGACGATGCGCTCGCATCGTCTTTTTTTGCTTCTATTATTCTTCCTCTTCGTCGTCGGGCAGTTCCGCGTTGCTGTAAACGTCTTTGACATCGTCAAGATCATCCAACGCGTCCAGCAGATTTTGCATTTTGCGGGCGTCATCGCCGTCTAAGGCGATGGTGGTGTCGGGCACCATGGTGATTTTGCTGATCGTCATTTCAATATCGGCGTCTTGAAATGCCTTTTCGACGGCATCGTAATTTTCCGGAGTCGTTAATACTTCATAGTCGTCTTCATCATCTTTGAAGTCTTCCGCGCCGGCGTCAAGCGCCATCATCATGAGTTCTTCCTCATCACCGGCATCGCCCGGGAGAACGAACACGCCTTTACGTTTAAACATCCAGGTGACGCTGCCGGATTCACCGAGGTTGCCGCCGTGCTTGGAGAAGGCATGGCGTACGTCAGCCGCCGCGCGGTTGCGATTATCGGTCATGACTTCGACCACAAGAGCGACGCCGGACGGGCCGTAACCTTCGTAGGTAATTTCTTCGTAGTCGCCGCCGTCGGTTGCGCCGATCCCTTTCTGGATGGCGCGCTGAATGTTGTCTTTCGGAACGTTGTTTTCACGCGCCTTCTGCAAGGCGAGTTTCAAACGCATGTTACCGGTCGGATCGGCGCCGCCCAAGCGAGCGGCTACGGTAATTTCCTTACCGATTTTCGTCGTAATTTTAGCGCGAATGGCGTCGTTTTTACCTTTTTTATGTTTAATGTTGGACCATTTAGAGTGTCCGGACATGAAAATTCCCCCTTATGCTTGCCACCATTCGGTTCCGCAAAGGCGGTCCAACATGATGGCGGCCGCGGACCGTACGCTCAAATGATTGTAAGCGCCGGCGCCGTAAATCGGCTCTAAAATATAATCGAACGATTGCATGGCTTCTTTCGTCATGCCGTACCCCGTACCGAAAAGCAGCAAGTATGAGTTGTCGGTGGTTTGCAACCATTCCCGTACCTGCCGGTATGTGACGGTATTGGGGTAAGTACGCGCATCCGTGGTAATGATTTGCGGCGGATGCCCCGTTTCGCGATGAATTTCTTCCCGTACTTGCGCGAGATTTTCACGAAGCTTAACATGGGCGAAGGCGTCTTTGCGATCCGGATTATAGGTACTGCCGAACCCGGTCTGCCAATGCTCCATGATTTCCTCGGCCAGCTTGCGCTGGGCAAAGTTCGGATGGATAATATAATAATTTTCCACGCCGTAAGTCGTCGCTGACCGCGCCAAGTCGTGAATATCATAGTTGGTCAGCGCCGTTGTGATGATGTCGCCGTGTTTATTATAAATAGGATAATGGACAAGTCCGATAGAAAAATGCGCCATCAAGTATCTTCCTCTGCCAGTAATTTTCGGTCGGTATCGCTTAATACCAGTTTTCGCCATAAATCGGGACGGCGCTCACGCGTGCGCAACAATGATTGCTTGCGACGCCACCGCGCGATATTGGCGTGATGACCCGACAGCAATATTTCCGGTACTTTATACCCGCGAAATTCCGCCGGCTTCGTATACTGCGGATATTCCAATGTGCCCTCGATGAACGATTCATCAAACGCGCTGGCGTGCGTGCCGAGAACTCCCGGCAGCAAACGCGCCACGGCGTCCGCCACAATGAACGCGGGCAATTCTCCGCCCGTGAGCACGTAGTCGCCGATGGAAATGCTTTCGTCGACCAGATGATCTTCCACGCGCGCGTCAATGCCCTCATAATGACCGCAGACGAGTACCAAGTGCTCGTATCTCGTCAGCTCGCTCGCCTTTTTTTGCGTAAAAGGCGAGCCGGTCGGACTGAGTAAAATCACGCGGGCGTCAGGCGTTTTTTGCGGCAAAACGCTCTCGACCGCTTTAAAGATCGGCTCGGCTTGCAGCAGCATGCCGTTGCCGCCGCCGTATGGCGTATCATCGACGTGCCGGAATTTATTATCCGTAAAATCGCGCGGATTGACTGTACCTAACGTCAAATAGCCCGCTTGGCGGGCTCGCGAAATAATGCTATGAGAAAAAAAAGCATCGGCAAATTCCGGAAAGAGCGTGACAATATCAATTTTCATGATAGTTCGCCCAGAACTCGTCGGTCACCGTGAGTCGTTTGGCATCGAGATCGATGTCACTCACAACACGTTTCAGCGCCGGAACGAGAATTTCTTCGCATTCACCGCGCACGACAAACACATCGTTGGCTCCCGGCTGTAAAACATCCTGCAAGGTACCGAGCACGGTGCCGCTTTCGGTGACGACTTCCATGCCGACCAAATCGACAATATAAAATTGTCCTTGCGCGCGCGGCGGCAGTTCTTCGCGAGGAAGTTCCGCCCAAAGGCCGATTAACGCATCCGCCGCGTTGCGGTCAGTGATGCCTTTGAACTGCACAATCAGCATTTGTTTATGAAAACGCGCACTTTGGATTTGGTAACGGTTGCCGCCCAAGTAAAGATGCGGCAACGCCGTCAACATCTCCGGTCGGTCCGTGTCCGGTTTCAGCCGTACCTCACCGCGCACTCCATGCGCGGCGACGATCCGGCCGACCACCAGCATATCCGTAGACATCAGTTGCGAAACGCGATAATTTTGCCGTCTTCCAGCAAAATTTCTGCTCCCATGTACTTGTTCAAGTCGTCGCCGACTTTGACAGTAACGGTCTGCTCCATTTGGCCGCGCGGAATTTCCGCGCCCATTTCAAGCTCGCTGATGCGTTTTTGCTCTTCGGTAAGCTTCGCTTTCATCTGCATCAGTTTGTCTTTATTCTGTTCAATCTGCGCGCGCAAATTGATCAGACCCTGTGCATCAATGCGAGCCTGTTCGGTTAACAGGCGTTTGGCCTGAAATTCGATCTGCTGCAATTCTTGTTCGACCTGGCCCAGGTTGGTTTGCACTTCGCGCAGCATGTTGTCTTTCAATGCCTGCGTAACCTTGGACTTGATCAAAACGGGGCAGCGAAGAATCATTTCTTCCATATTGCCTCCTAGACGATATCGACTGTAACTTTTTTGTTTTCCTTAATGGCACCTGCGCGCACTACCGTGCGCAGCGCCTTGGCAATCCGACCCTGACGACCGATGACTTTGCCCATATCTTCCGGAGCGACGTGCAATTTATACACTTCGAGATCTCCTTTGGTGACAACGTCAACGCGCACAGCGTCGGGATTGCGGACCAGCGCTTTGGCAATTACCGTGACCAATTCTTGCATGCTAATCGCCTCGCTTACTTTTTCAGTTCGGCAAATTTAGCCATGATGCCTTGTTGCCGGAACAATGTGCGTACGGTATCCGTCGGCTGGGCGCCTTTGGCGAGCCATGCCAACGCTTTTTCTTCGTCAATTTTGAGTTCCGCCGGTTGTTTGACCGAGTCGTAGTAACCGATCGTGTCGGCCGGACGACCACTCTGCGGGAGCGAAGATTCCATGACTACAATACGGTAGAACGGGACTTTTTTCGCGCCGCGACGGGTTAAACGAATTTTTAACATCTGTTCTTTCACCTCCTTGTGAAATAATCTTATTTAGGCATAAAAGGCAAGTTGAATCCGCCTTTTGTATTCTTATTTTTATTGAAACGTTTCATCCGCTTCATCATCTTGCGCATTTCCATGAACTGCTTGACGAAACGATTGACATCTTGCACACGCGTCCCCGAGCCTTGCGCGATGCGTTTACGGCGGCTACCGTTCAAAATGCTCGGTTCCTGTCGTTCTTTCAGTGTCATGGACTGAATGATGGCTTCGATCTTTTTGATCTCGCCGCCTTCCAAATCCACATCTTTCAGTTGGTCTTTAAATTTCCCCATGCCCGGGATCATGCCGAGAATACTCTGGAACGAGCCGAGGCGCCGAATCTGATTCAGCTGATTGAGGAAATCATCCATTGTGAACTGGCCGGCAACCATTTGTTCCTGCATGCGTTTGGCTTCGTCTTCATCGAATTCGCGTTGCGCCTTTTCGAGCAGACTCTGCAAATCGCCGAGATCCAAAATACGTCCCGCCATGCGATCCGGATAAAATTCTTCCAAACCGTCGGCGAGTTTTTCGCTGACGCCGATCAATTTGATCGGTTTGCCGGTGACCGCCTTGATAGACAACGCCGCGCCGCCGCGCGCATCGCCGTCCATCTTCGTCAGAATGGTGCCGTCGATGCCGAGCGTTTCATCGAACGCCTGCGCCGTCGTGACCGCGTCTTGACCGGTCATGGAGTCGAGCACGAGCAAAATTTCGTGCGGATGTACTTCCGCTTTAATATTTTGCAGCTCGGCCATCAATTTTTCATCAATATGCAAACGGCCCGCCGTATCCAAAATCAATACGTCCTGACCATATGATTTCGCCGTTTGTAAAGCGTACTTGGCAATCCGTACGGGATCGACTTTCTCATCCATGCGGAAAACCGGAATATCGATTTGTTCACCGAGTACCTGCAGCTGTTTGATCGCGGCCGGACGGTACACGTCGCAGGCGGCCAACAGCGGCTTACGCCCTTTTTTCTTGAGCATGAGCGCGAGCTTACCGGCGGTCGTCGTCTTACCGGCGCCTTGCAAGCCGACAAGCATGATGACCGTCACGCCGTTGGAACTCAACATCAGCTTACTGCTGGTGCCGCCCAAAAGCTCGGTCAATTCATCGCGAACGATTTTGATCACCGTCTGATCCGGCTTCAAACTGCCGAATACTTCCTCACCCATCGCTTTGGTGCGAACGTTGGCGATAAAATCTTTAGCGACTTTGAAATTGACGTCCGCTTCCAAGAGGGCACGTCGTATCTCACGCAGAGCCGCGTCGATATCGCGTTCGGAAAGTTTTCCCTTGCCGCGCAAATCCGCAAATGCCTGTTGCAGCTTTTCGCCTAAACCTTCAAATGCCATGTGCTCTCCTTTCCGCTCAATATCTTCCACTCCGTCTGCCATTTTTGCAGAAACGCCGGGGGTAAATCACGTTCCATGCGCGCCATGACTTCGCGCCGCCGCTTTTGGTCTTCGACCAGTTTCAGCGCCGCTTCGTATTGCTCCAAGTCGCGCAGCGCGCGCTGCAAATTATCATGCACCGCCTGCCGCGACACGCCTAACCGGTCCGCAATCTCAGCCAGCGTATAGTCATCATTATAATATAATTCCATACATTGACGGGGACGTTCGGCGAGCAATGCGCCGTAAGTGGCAAGTAATTCCCCATGCCAAACGAGTTTTTTGAGTTCCATCGCAGCCCTCTCTTACCCGCTTATTATAGCAAGAGGAAAAAAGAGTGTCAAGCTTTTTGCTTGACACTCTTTTTTATTCAATCACGATCAGCAAATCGCCGGATTCGATACGCGAACCCGCTTTGACGAGGATATCGCCCACATTGCCGCTGATCGGCGCGGTAATGCTCGTTTCCATCTTCATCGCTTCGGTAACGACTAAAGGATCGCCTTTTTCCACGGCATCACCCAAGTTCACAAGAACTTTAACAACCGAACCGGAAAGCGTCGCGCCGACTTCGCCCGGATTGGATTTTTCGGCTTTGCGCCCGCCCGTCATTGTCGTTTCCAGATTGTTATCATGAACGACGACTTCACGCGGCATGCCGTTCAACTCAAACTGCACCACGCGATTGCCTTTTTCGTCCGGTTGATGAATACTCATCAGCCGAATGACCAGCGTCTTGCCTTTTTCAATCGTCGTGCGAATTTCTTCGCCGCGGGTCATGCCGAAGAAGAACGTCGGCGTATCCAAAACGGACAAATCACCGTATTTTTCATAGCGATCGGCGTATTGGCTGAAGACATCGGGATAAATGGTATAGGCCGAAACATCTTCCGGTCGCGTCGGCAAACCTTTTTCCGTCATCTCTGCTTTGACTTTCGCCAAATCGACCGGAGCCGGCACCGGTTCGCCTTCCGGCACGCGGCCGCGCAGAATCACGTTGCGTAATTTTTCCGGGAAACCGCCGTACGGCGTACCCAATTTGCCTTCGAAAAATTCGATGACCGACTTCGGATAACTCAGCGTGTTGCCGCGCTCGTAGATATCCTGTTCATGCAAACCGTTCTGTACCATGAACAACGCCATATCACCGACGACCTTCGATGACGGCGTAACTTTGATGATATCGCCGAACATCATATTCACTTCGGCGTACCGTTCACAAACTTCATTCCAGCGATCACCGAGACCGACAGCCGCCGCCTGCTGACGCAAGTTCGAGAACTGGCCACCCGGCATTTCATGCATGTAAACCGTGGTGTTCGGATACGACGAGGTATGATCGACACCGCGATAGTACGGTCGTACGCCTTCCCAATACTGATTCAATTCTTCCACCGCGCGAATATCCAGTTTCGGTTGCCGCGGATGATCGGACAACGCGTACCACATGGTGGACATCGAAGGCTGACTCGTGCCGTTGGAAAATGCCGGCATCGCGAGATCGATGATATCAACGCCCGCGTCAACCGCTTTCGCGTAGGAATAAATCATATTTCCCGCGCCCTCATGCGAGTGCAGGTGCAGCGGTAAATCGACCGCATCTTTGATCGCCGCCGTCAATGCGTAGGCGGCTTCCGGCTTAATGAGCCCCGCCATATCCTTGATGGCGATCATGTGCGCGCCGGCGGCCGCGCATTCTTTCGCCATTTTCACATAGTAAGCGAGATCGTATTTCTGCCGTTTTTTATCAAGCAGGTCGCCCGTGTAGCAAAGCGCCACTTCCGCGAGTTTATTTTGCTTGCGCACTTCATCAATCGTGATCGTCATATGATCCAGATTGTTCAGGCAGTCAAAGATACGGAAAACATCGACGCCGTGTTCCGCCGCCTGCGTGATGAAGTGACGAATAACGGTTTCGTCATAATTCGTATAGCCTACCGTATTCGCGCCGCGGGTCAGCATCTGGAATAAAATATTCGGCGCCGCTTCGCGCATGCGACGCAAACGATCCCAGGGACTTTCATCCAAGAAACGATACGCCACATCAAACGTCGCGCCGCCCCAATTCTCAAAGGAAAACAGTTGCGGCAGACGACGCGCCGTCGCGCCGATCGCGCCTAAAATATCGTAGCTGCGCAAACGCGTCGCGAACAGCGACTGGTGCGCGTCACGATACGTGGTATCCGTAAAGAATACTTCCTTTTGCTCCTGTACCCATTTAGCGAATTTCTCGGGTCCCATTTCATCGAGCAGCTGCTTTGTGCCGCGCGGCGCAGGCCCCTTCGCTTCCGGAAACGCGAGTTCGGGGAAATCCGGCTTATTTTGCGGCCCTTCATGCGCGTAACCGTTCACCGTCGTATCCGCGATGTAGCGCAACAACTTCGTGCCGCGATCTTTCGGTTTCGGCAACTCGAACAGTTCCGGATGAGAATCAAGGAAATTCACATCATACGTTCCGTCCAAAAATTCCGGAGCCGCCAGCAAATTCAGCAGGAAATAAATATTCGTTTTCACACCGCGCACGCGGAACTCCCGCAATACGCGCGCCATCTTTTTCACGGCCAGCTCATGCGTCAGCGCATGCGTGGTCGCTTTCACCAACAGCGAATCATAGTACGGCGTGATGACCGCGCCGGTGTATGCCGTGCCGGCATCCAGCCGAATGCCGAAGCCGCCGCCGCTGCGGTAAGCGATAATTTTCCCCGTATCCGGGAAGAAATGATTTTCCGGATCTTCCGTCGTGATGCGGCATTGAATGGCATTGCCGTGATGCTCGATTTTATCCTGCGCGAGAATCCCGATTTCCGGATCGGCGAAATTATATCCTTCCGCAATCATAATTTGCGTCTGAACGATGTCGATATCCGTGATCATTTCCGTCACGGTATGCTCGACCTGGATACGCGGATTGACTTCGATGAAATAAAATTCACCTTCGGGCGCGACCAAAAATTCCACCGTACCCGAATTGACGTAATTGACATTTTTCATCAACCGCACGGCCGCTTCGCAGATCTTCTCACGCAACTCCAACGGCAACGCGAAGGCCGGAGCGATTTCCACCACTTTCTGATGGCGGCGCTGGATCGAGCAGTCACGTTCAAACAAATGCACGACATTACCTTTGTTGTCGCCTAAGATTTGAACCTCAATATGCTTTGGATTGCGAATGTACTTTTCGAGATACACCGCGCCGTTACCGAAGCTGATTTGCGCCTCCGACGTCGAACGTTCAAACGCTTCCTCAATATCTTCCAAACGTTCGACAACGCGCATGCCGCGCCCGCCGCCGCCGTAGACCGCTTTGATGATAATCGGCAAACCGACTTTTTCCGCGAACGCCTTGACGGCCTCCGCGCTTTCTACCGGACCGTTGCTCCCCGGCACCATTTTGATACCGGCGGCCTCAGCCCGTTTGCGCGCATTAATCTTATCGCCGAACATTTCCAAATGCTCCGGACGCGGACCGATAAAACGAATCCCTTCCGCCTCACAACGCCGTGCAAATTCAGGATTTTCCGCTAAAAAGCCGTACCCCGGATGGATCGCGTCGACTTCCTGTTCTTTAGCGACGCGAATAATATCTTCGATATCCAGGTACGCATCAATCGCTGATTTATCTTTCCCTACCAAGTACGCCTCATCGGCGCGATTGCGATGTAGGGATAGCGAGTCCTCTTTCGAGTAGATCGCGACCGTGCGAATGCCCAGCTCATTACATGCGCGAAAGACACGAATCGCAATTTCACCGCGATTGGCGACCAGTACGCTTTTAAATTTACGAATCGTCTCTTGCTGTTGCGTCATATCGTTCCCTCCTTTAAGTCATTACGTCTATTGTAAATAATCTTCCCCCAAAACACAACCGTCAGCGTCATGTGTAATGTATACATGCGCTCCCGTCGGCCGGTATGATAATGGGATATCGCGCGCCTTGCACACACAACCTTACCGCATGAAACGTTGAGAACCGCTGTTATAATACACGTATGGAAATATCCAATATCATTCGCGCTGTTTTTACATCATTACTTATTCTCGTAAGGGAGACCGCCATGAACCAAGACAATCTGGCCGAACTCGCTCGCAAGTATTTACAAGACGCCGTTCCCGAACACGACCTCACCGTCGACGAAGCCCCCCTGACGAAAGAGCTTGCCGCCTACCGTGAAACGCATAGGGATCACTTGTCGGAAGCGCTCCTCACCGATGACCGCCTGCTCGCCGAATAGCTGGCCTACCTGCACGTCTATCCAGATGAGGATATGGCCCCGCCGAAGCGGATGACATAATGGTCACCTGTCTTTTCGATTTCTTCTACAAAAGCACTTTAGACGGCGCCGCGTACAATATTTTACAGGAAATGCCAAAAACATCCTTGGTGAAAGATCCCGCCGACAAAGAAACCCTGGAGTATGTGTACAAACATTTTGATTATTATCGCTACGCGACCGAAGTGCTGGACACCACCGTCTATAAAGAAACGCCGTTCGGCGTCTTGGTCAAACCGCAATAAATAAAAAAAGGCAGCATCTGCTGCCTCTTTTTTTGTCGGCAAAAACGCCGTACCTAAAAGCTTTCTCATGTTTTGACCTGCAAAAACGGATAAAAATCAGTGAAAAACAAAAAGGGCAAAAAAAGGGCAAGCTCGTGCAAACTTACGAAAAACAACGGAAATAAAAAAAACGCCGCAAACACTATTGTTACGGCGATTATACCTATTTTGAACGCTTGTGAAAACCTACGGAAACCTATATAAAAAGATTGGTGCGAGAGAAGGGACTTGAACCCCCACGCCCGAAGGCGCCAGATCCTAAATCTGGTGCGTCTGCCATTCCGCCACTCTCGCAAGCGTTCCGCGGAAATAAACCGCGCTCAAAGGGTATGCGATTATTGTATACTACGAGTTCATCATCCGTCAATATTTGGCGTTATCGAGCTATTCAATCCCCGTGCGTATCTTCCGCATTTGCTTTTGTATCACATAGCAATAAAAGCATCTCTTTTACTTCTCTATAAGATGACAAAAAAAGAGGCAGAGTTTTCTCTGCCGGGTGGGGGGATGAATCATCATTATACACATGACATGATTAACAAAGGAGGGAAGAGAATACTGTTCCTTGTCAGTATCCTCTTCACAAGGAGATGGATGTAACAATACATAGGCCAATATATCTTGTTACCGGATCCTGAGATCCTTTTATATAACTGCCCCTAAGAGCAAGTTACCAAGAAAAAAATGTTCTCTCACAACGCGAAGAGAACAAATCTCCCCTTCTCATCGCTCGTGAGTCTGACGGGTTCTGCATATGAACAGGTCTCCTGACTTCGCATCATCGCTTGCTCCGCCTTCCCGGTTTCCCAGTGGCTTTTGGAACTTGCTCCGCTTCACAGTGGCGGGACCGTGCCGAATTTGCACCGGCTTCCCTCTATGGCCTTTCGGCATCCATACGGAAATATGCAATTAAAAAGCTCTTTGCGCGGGCAAAGAGGCACGGCGTATCGCTCGTATTCTCCTTCCCTATCGCTCGTAGGTCAAATGGAAACTTCCCATAGGCAGGTCTCCTGACTTCGCATCATCGCTTGCTCCGCCTTCCCGGTTTCCCAGTGGCTTTTGGAACTCGCTCCGCTTTACAGTGGCGGGACCGTGCCGGATTCGCACCGGCTTCCCTCTATGGCCTTTCGGCACCTATAGATCAATCTGAACTTGTGTATATAGTAGCACAGGTAAAACCGAGTGTCAAATGTAAATCGTATCTATTCACACCTTAATCATTATTTTTTATATAGTGACCGACTTTATATACTAAATAACTCCCCGAGCATTGTCGGGGAGTTATTTCATACGTTATTTTATGAACGTATCTTATTTTCTGCGAGCTTTTTTAGCCGGTTTTACGTTAACGCGTTCTTTGAGCTGTTTACCAGCTTTGAAAGCCGGGCTCTTGGAAGCCGGAATTTTAATTTTCTGCGTCGGATTCGACGGGTTGTGACCTTCACGAGCTTTACGTTCGCGAACTTCGAAGGTACCGAAACCGATGATCTGAACTTTTTCGCCTTTAGCCAAAGTTTCGCTGATGCATTCAAACATCGCTTTTACGACTTTTTCCGCATCCTTTTTCGTAATCTCGGACATCTCTGCAACATTAGCAATCAATTCTGTTTTGTTCATTATGAACCCTCCTCTTGATTAGAGTCCGCTTTGCGAACTCACTCGAACGGTGAACCCGTTACGCCACGCTGCGCCAATTGCGCTTTGGCGTCATTCCAGTACGCACTCAACTCTTCCGGAGTCGTTGAGTCCCAAGATTTGTTCATCTTACGGAGCCGCTCTTCGATAAAATGAAAGCGTTCAGCATATTTGGCGTTCGCCCGCCGCAATGCGGTTTCGGGCTCTACTCCCAGATGACGGAGAACATTGACAGTCGCAAAGAGGACATCGCCGCACTCTTCTTCTAAATGAGTTGGGCTTTCTTCAGAAAGAGCTTCACGGACTTCCTGCCATTCTTCTGTCAATTTTTCCAATGCGGGACCAACCGACGGCCAATCAAAGCCGACACGTGCTGTTTTCTCTTGTATTTTACACGCTAACAAAAGACTTGGCAAGCCTTTAGGCACGCCGTCAAGGATATTTTGCCGTTTTTTATGGACTTTTTTCTGTTTTTCCCAGTCAAAATCGGAAAAATCGGCTTTTCGGCCGTCCGCATCGCCAAAAACATGTGGATGGCGAACCATCATTTTGTGCGCGATGCCACGCGCGACGTCAGCGAAATTAAATTCTCCGCGTTCCGCCGCCAGTTCGCTATGAAAAACGACCTGCAATAAAACGTCGCCCAGCTCCTCTTGCAAGAGTTTCATATCATGCCGATCGATAGCGTCCAACACTTCATGCGTTTCTTCGATCAGGTAACGGCGCAGGCTGGCATGCGTTTGCTTGCGATCCCAAGGGCAACCCGTTTCGCCGCGTAATGTTTTCATAATGCGGTAGAGCGTGAGCACTTCCGCGGCAACGGCCGCGCGCGGCGCCAATATTACCGCTTCACTGTCCGCCGGCAGCGGCGCGTCAATATATTTTTTCCACATGCCATCGCGATATGCGCGAAACTCGCCGGCAATGAGCGTGCCGACGAGTTTTGCAAGTGCTTCTTTCGTCAATATAATCGGCACCACGCGTTCGGAGGGAATCTCATCACAAATGCGATACCCGTCAGCGGGGTTCCAACCCAGTTCCCGCAGCCATTGCTCGTGTCGCATCAGCGATGCTCCCAACGGGCGATGAGCAGCGCCAATTTCGGTCCGATTTTAGGCAACATGGCGACATCTTTGGACGAGATGCCTTTCGCCAAAATCAAACCGACCGTATAGACGATCATGCCGATGATAATCGCGCCCAACGTCGCCAGCGTATTGCTGTGCACAGCCGTCACGAGGCTCGTATAGCCGAAATACGTAAAGACGCCCATACCGATGGCGGCGGCGAAAATACGCGCGGTATGCTGCCAATCCATGCGGTAATCAAGATATTTGTGCAGGAAGTAAAGATTTAACAATGCCGCGACACCGAAATCGGCGTTGGTTGCCCAAGCGGCGCCTTGAATACCGAGCGCCGGTATCGCCGTCAATGTCCAGTTCAAAACAAATTTTACGACGGCGCTCACGACCATGTTGATGAGCGGAATAGCCGTCCGCCCCATACCTTGCAAAATACCTGTCGTTACCTGCTGTACCCCCAGCAGAAAGATGCCGAAACTCATGATCTGAATCGACGATCCCGCATTCGGTGTAGCGTAGAGCATGAGCGAAATCGGCGTCGCGATGACGCAAAGTCCGACAAAGGAAGGAATCGTTAAAATATTGGCGATCCGCATGGCGACATCCGTACGGCGGAAAATCTGCGCGCGGTCATGCACCATGTACGCCGCCGAAATCGCCGGCACGAGGCTTGCGGCAAGAGATGCCGTTAAAATGGTCGGCAAGTTCACGAGCGATGTCGCCATCCCCGTCAAGTATCCGAAAAGTTCGGTCGATTCCTCGACTGAATATCCCGCCACCGCCAAACGGTGCGGCACGACAAATAAATCGATGTTGGCCACTACCGGCAGCATGATATTCGCCAATGAAACCGGCAACGCCAGCACCAATAAACGTTTCAAAATCGTTTTGAGCGATTCACGCGGCAACGTCGTATCCTGATCGGCCAGCATGCGCCGGCGTTCATGGCGATCGCGGTAATAGAATATTCCCAGCGCCACGAGCGCGATCAACGCGCCCGGGAACGCGCCGAACGTCGCCCCCGCCGCCGCGTATTCCAAACCGTACGGCAACAGTAAAACGGCGAACGCGATCATGGTCACGACGCGGAACAACTGTTCCAAAATTTGACTGATCGCGGTCGGTTTCATTTCCTGCAAGCCTTGGAAGTAGCCGCGCAGACAGGAAACGATCGTAACGATAAAAATCGCCGGCGAAAGCGCGACCAGCGCCCAGTACGCGCGCGGATCCCGCACCAGTCCCGTATCGACCAGCCAATGCGCGCCTACGTATAAAAGCAGACTGAAAACAAAGCCCGTGACGGTCAGCGCCAACGACGAGATCTTAAATACTCGTTGCGCGCCGATGTAGTCGCGGATCGCGTTCTTTTCCGCCACCATGATCGAGATCGCCACCGGCAAGCCCGCCGACGAAATACTTAAGGCCAACAGATAAATCGGATAGGCCATCTGGTATAAACCGATGCCTTCGCCGCCCAGTAAGCGGGATAGCAAAATACGGTTGACCGCGCCGATGATTTTCACGATGATGCCCGCGATCGTTAAAATCATCGCCCCGCGAATAAATGTATCTTTACTCACACATTACTCCTTGCTTTGCGCAATATCTTCCTGTAAAAAAGCCGCTAATATTTCCGGCAGAAAATCCACCGCGGAATGACTCCACTGTAACTTATTTATTGTAGCACGCGGCACCTCGCCTGGCAAAAAGCGTAAACTTTTCATCACTTTCGCGGGCACTTTGGCAACGTCCCAAGTCGCCATCGCTTCCGGTCGGTTCCACGTGATCTCCACCGTGTTTTGCAACTCTCGAATACTGCCGATGCCGGCTTTCGCCGCAAGCACGCGCAACTGCGCCACGCGCAGTAATTGTTCCACAGGCGCGGGCGGCGTACCGAACCGGTCCACCAATTCGTCGATCAAGTCGGATACTTCGACCGCCGTATCCACTTCCGCCAAACGCCGGTACATTTCGAGTTTTTGCACCGGATCCTCGATGTAACGATCCGGAATATACGCTTCCGCGGTCAGTTCCAAGAGCGGCGCTGCCACCGTTTTGTGCGGCGCGCGTTCGCCCTGTCGAGCGGCGATCGCCTCATCGAGCATCGTCGTATACGTTGTGAAGCCGACGCCGACCATGTTGCCGTGCTGTTCGCTGCCGAGCAAATTGCCCGCGCCGCGAATTTCCAAATCACGCATCGCGATTTTAAATCCGGCGCCGAGTTCGGTGAATTCCCGAATCGCATACAGACGTTTTTCCGCCGCCTCATTCATAATCTGATCCGGACGGTACAGGAAATACGCGAACGCGTTGCGCTCCGAACGGCCTACGCGCCCACGCATCTGATAGAGCTGCGAAAGGCCGAGCCGATCCGCGTCGTACACGATAATGGTATTGGCGTTCGGCTGGTCCAGTCCGTTTTCAATCAAACTGGTGCAGACGAGCACATCAAAATCGCCCGCGTAAAAATCCGCCATGACCCGTTCCAGCTCTTCACCGGACATCGCGCCGTGCGCGATATCAAACGTGACCGACGGTCCGACGAGCGTTTCCAGCTTGCGCACCATGTCGCGAATTGTCACGATCCGATTGTACACGAAATAGACCTGCCCGCCGCGCTGCACTTCCGCCAAAATCGCGTCGCGCAAAATCGCGTCCGATGTTTCCACCACATACGTTTGCACCGGCTGACGATCCGCCGGCGCCGTATACATCACCGAAAGCTCGCGCACGCCGGCAAGCGACATATGCAGCGTACGCGGGATCGGCGTCGCCGAAAGCGTGAGCACATCAACCATCGTGTTGCGCGCTTTCCACTTTTCTTTTTGCGCCACACCGAACCGTTGCTCTTCATCGACTACCAAAAGTCCCAAATCGCGGAATTGCACCGCTTTATTCAACAACGCGTGCGTGCCGATTAAAACATCAATCGTGCCGTTTTTGACGCCGCGCAAAATTTCCTTTTTCTCCGCCGCGCTGCGGAACCGATTCAATACCGCCACATTGACGCCGAACGGGCCCAAACGCGCGCTAAACGTGCGATAATGCTGCTGCGAAAGAACGGTCGTAGGTACCAAGACGGCGACCTGTTTATTCGCCATAACCGCCTTAAAAACGGCGCGCATCGCGACCTCCGTCTTACCGAAGCCGACATCGCCGCAAAGCAGTCGGTCCATCGGCTGCGGCTTTTCCATTGACGCTTTGATCTCGGCCGCGGCCTGCAACTGATCGGGCGTTTCTTCGTACATGAACGCGTCTTCAAATTCACGCTGCCAGGGCGTGTCCGGCGGGAACGCGAAACCCGGTTCCACTTCACGCTCGGCGTACAGCGCCACCAACTTATCCGCCAAATCATCAATCGATTTTTGCGCGCGGGCCTTTGTTTTCGTCCATTGCGCGCCGCCCATTTTGTGCAGTGTCGGCACCGTTCCGTCCGGCGCGATATATTTTTCCAGCTGCTGAATACGTTCAACCGGCAAAAACAGACGATCCTCGCCCGCGTACTCGATCCGCAAATAATCGCGGTTCGCGCCGTTCAGCGTAATCGTTTCCAGACCCGTATAACGACCGATGCCGTGCACTTGGTGCACCACGTAGTCGCCTTCCGTCAGATCCGAGAAATAGCGGATCTCGTTACCGTGACGAACGTGTCTGCGCCGCCGTTTTTTCTGCGTACCGAAAATATCCGCGGTGGCGAGCACAACCACTTTTTCCTGCGGCCACATAAAACCGGTATCGACATTTTCCGCAACGATCGTGACCATGCCCGCCGCCACTTCGTCCGTCGGGAAAATGCCCGCCTCGCGCAGGTTCGTTTCCAGTGTCGCCCGTTTCGTTTCATCCGCCGCGGCAATGATCGTCGCGTAACCTTGCCGTGACCATTTTTGCACCGTTTGCACAAAATGCGGCCATTGGTTACGAAATGTGGGCACCGGTCGACCGTCCAGCGGATAGCGCGCATGAACCTCCGCGCCCGGCACGCGCAACGAAATCAGCGCGAAGAAAACGGTGCTGCGCGCTTGCGAGTCGCGTAAAAGTTCCGTCCACGACCAATGCCGCTTGCTTTTCTCCGAGTCTTCTTTGCGCAGCGCGCGCAACGCTTCCGCCGTGCGGCTCGGTTCATCGCAAATCAATGCCCCGTCCGCCAAATACGCCAGCAAACTACTCGCGCCTTCGGGCAGCGCAAACGGCGCCAACGTCACCGTCTCGTAGGTACTGACGGAACGTTGCGTCACCGGATCAAAGCTGCGAATGCTGTCAATTTCATCGCCGAAAAATTCCAACCGCAGCGGATACTCGTAATTCGGCGCGTAAATATCGACAATATCGCCGCGTACCGCGAATTCGCCGCAACTTTCCACCTGCTCCTCACGCGTGTAGCCTTGCGCCACCAAACGCGCGAACCATGCCTCCCGGTCCTGCGCGTCGCCTAAGGAAAGCGTCGTCATTTGCTTGGCGAGATCTGACGGCGCGGCGATTTTAGCGCTCGCCTCGCGAACCGTCGCGATGACCGCGGCCGGCTCATCGGTCCGGAGCGCCGCGAGCGCGCGCGTGCGCAAGGCCCGCGTCTCCGTGCTTTGCGCCGCCACGTGCTGCGGTGCGGGTTCGACCCACGGAAATTCGTAAACGGGAATTTCGGGCGCGAAAAAGCGCAGGTCATCTTCCCATTTCTGCCGCGTCGCCGCGTCTTCCACGAGGATGACCGCGTGCCGCAAACCGCCTTGCATGGCGGCCGCCACCAGCGCCGCCTCCTGCGCCGTGCTCCCGCCGTGGATCAGTTCCGCGCCGCGCGTCTGAAACACAGTCAAAAGTTCCTGCAAGCGCGCGGAATTTTTTATTTTTTGCCAAAATCCGGATTTCATAGTATCACTCACGCAAAAAGGGCTTCGCCGCGCGAAGCCGAGGTATTTAAATTAAGTTTATTATACCACATCACAAGGTCGCCACTTCGCGTATCGCCGCCGCGTCGGGCAGCGCCGCGATACGGTGCGCGATCGTTTCGCCCCGATAGGTAAATTCCGCCGCCACGTCGCGCAGCGGTACCAGCACAAAAGCGCGGTCCCAAAAATAGGGATGCGGCAAAGTCAAATACGCCGAATCGCATTGTACGCCCTCGGCGTAAATGATATCCAAATCCAACGTGCGCGGCCCCCAATGGACATCGCGCGTGCGTTCGTTAGCCGCTTCAATCGCCTGCAAAAGCGCCAAAAAATCCGTCGGCGAAAGATCGCTCTCCACCAACGCCACCGCGTTCAAAAACGCCGGTTGATCCGTCTTGCCCCATGGCGGCGTCTCGTAGACCGCTGAAGCGCGCAATACCGTCGCGCCGCTTTCCTTCAGTTCGCGCAACGCCGCACGCAAATACGCCAGGCGATCACCCACATTGGAGCCGAATGCTACATAGTAGCGGCTCATCGTTCCTCCCGCCGCGTCACCGCCACATGCGTCAGCGGTCCCGGCACCGGCGCGGACGGCTTGTACACCGTCGTCGTGACCGCGCTGACCAAAGGATACGCGCGTAAAATCGCCGCGTTGATATTCGTCACCAGCGCTTCCAAGGTGTTGACCGGCGCTCCCGTCAAAATCTTCTGCGCCGTCTGATACACTTCCGCGTAATTCACGCCGTCCGCGATCTCGTCGCTCCGGCCGATCGTCGTCATATCCGTTTCCAGCGTAATATCGGCATAAAAACGCTGGCCGAGTTCCCGTTCCTGCGGCAACACGCCGTGGTAGCCGAATGCCGCGATGCCTTTCATTTCAATTTGATCCATACGGTCGCTTCCCTATAATCATGTCCATCATCTTCGTCATGCGCACGATCGGTGCCACATCATGCACGCGCAAAATCTTGCACCCCGCCATTTGTCCGTAAAGGCAGGTCGCCGCCGTGCCTTCCATTCGTTCCGTCACCGGCAAATCCAGCGCCTGACCGATGAAACCCTTGCGGCTCGTGCCCAACAGCCACGGATACGGCAGCCGTTCAATCAGTTCCGGTAAACGGCGCAGCACTTCCATATTTTGAAGCGCCGTCTTACCGAAGCCGATGCCCGGATCGAGAATAATATTTTTTTCTTTCACGCCCGCGTTTTGCGCGAGGCTCAGCGAATGTTCAAAAAATTCCGTCATCGCGTCCAGAATATCGCCTTCATAATCCGTGCCGTCTTGGTTATGCATCACGATCACCGGACATTGGTGGTACGCCGCCACCGCCGCCATTTCCGGATCATACTGCAGTCCCCAAATATCATTGATCATATCCACGCCTTGACGCAGCCCCCAATCCGCCGTTTTCGCCTTGAACGTGTCAATCGACGTCGGCACCGTCGCGCGCGCCAATACCGGCGCGAGAAGCGGCTCCAAACGCGCGATCTCTTCGTCCGCGCCTACCGGCACGAAACCCGGGTGCGATGATTCGCCGCCGATGTCGATCAGATCCGCGCCCGCTTCTTCCATTTCCGTCACATGCGCCAACGCCCGCTCCACGTCGAACCATTGTCCGCCGTCGGAAAATGAATCCGGCGTCAAATTCAAGATACCCATTACCTGTGTCGCGTCGCCGAGCGTCCAGCTGCGATTATTCTTCAGTACATACGTCCGTTGTTCCGCCATCTATTCCTCCCAAAAGCGCTAAAACGCGCGCTTCATTCTGACCGCCCGGCGCCAATGTGCCCAAGCCGCGCACGGTGGTAATCTTCGTATCGGGCGAACTGTCGCCCTTCATCGTCATGCATAAATGCGCCGCGCTAACGCGGACAAATACGCCCCGCGCGCGCAGATCGTCCATCACCGCGCGGGCGATTTCTTCCGTCAACCGTTCCTGCAACTGCGGACGACGCGACAACATCTGCACCAATTTTTCCATTTTGGAAAGGCCCGCCACCATACCGTCGCGCGGGTCGTAAATAATATCCGCCGTTCCGAAAAACGGCAGCATATGATGCTCGCAAAGCGAATGAAAACGCAAACCCGTCACCGTCAAAAGTCCGTGGTAGTCCGACGCGAAAACTTCGCCCCAAATCTCTTTGGTTCCTCGCCCGACACCGGATAACAACACCTCATACAGTTCCGCTACCCGCGCCGGCGTTTTTTCCATTCCGAGCGCTTGCAGATCCAACCCGTACGCTTCCAAAAACGCGCGATACGCTCGCGCCGCCTTTTCATTCATCCCTTGCCTCCGTCATCTGATTTAATCACTTTCCATTTATTATACACGTTAGCGCGCGCGTGCGGGTACTTTTGAGCATGGAAAAGCAATTCCACTCGTTCTTTCTTCGATACCGCGAGGATTTTGCCCTATGCGAAAAATCTTTCAATAAAATAAACTCCATAACGATCCGCCTCTTCCGCCTTGCTTTTTAATCGCATGTAAATCAAAATGCTGTTTTTGTCGCTTTTATTTTTGTTTTATCGATTTCCACTCGTATTGATTGCTTCGGACACGACCGCTGACAGACGAAAGCAAATAGATACGATGCATCGTCATCATGTTTTCTTTTTTATTTTCATGCTATCCGTTTTCCGACGTCATTCACCTTTTTCACACGCGTTGCCGACCGATCCCCCGTCAATACGTCGCGGGCCGATAGGTTTTTCCCATGCGAAAAAGGTCACGGCGTATGCCGTGACCTTTTTCTGTTTCGAAAGAATGACTCTTCCGGTGATGATTCTTTATTTTGCTGCCTGTATCGCTGATCGTTTAGGCATTCAAGCCGGCATGCTTCATGAGCATTTCCACCTGCCGCTTGATTTCCTGATTTTCTTCCTTCAGCGATTGATTTTCCGCTCGCAATGCCGCCATTTCATCCTGCATCACATAAACGGAGCTGATCGGACCATCCGCATACTGCGGCAAACGTTCCGCGCGTTTCGCCCGCGCGTCGCGATCGTCCTTGTTGCCGAAGCGCCAGCTGATGCCCGCGTTCGCCATCAGATCCGAACTGCCGCCGTAAGCGATACCCGCATGTACGAGCGTGTCTTCGTTCGAGTAGTGCGCCAAGCCGACTGCGACCGCCTGTTTGCCTTTGTAGGTCGATACACCGGCCATGACCTGACTGCGATTGTACGGGTCGAAGTCGAGCGGTTTGAGCGCTGCCAGCGCCGCGTTCATCGCATCACCTTCGCGGCTTTCATCCCGCACTTCATTGACCTGACCGACTGTCGCCGCGTCATTGGCCGCCGTACCCGGTGCCAGGTTTTCAATCTTTTTGCCGTTCATGTTGATGCCGTCGCCGTCAATCTTCACGCCCGGCTTGCCGTCTTTGCTGCCGACTTCCACGGAGTCAACCTTGATGTCTTTGTTCAACGCCACTTTTACGGTGTTGTCTTTTTCAATCGACGTGGTGATATTCGTCTTGTCACCGACGATGTTCAGTTGTGCATGATCCGCTTCCACTTTGAACTTAGAGTCCGCTTTCGGGCCGTCCGCCGTCACCGTAAAGTCCGTACCGCCTTTACCTTTCAAGGAATCAAGGAAGTCTTTTTCCGATTTGTCCTTGTTCGGTTGACTGCCGTCATCTTCGGTGTGATTTTTCCAAACTTCATAAGCCGACTTGCCGTCAGGTCCTTGCGGTCCTACTGCACCGTCTTCACCCTTAGGTCCTTGCGGTCCTTTTTCACCTTTGTCGCCTTTGAAATCAGGGTCACCTTTCAAGCTGTCTTTATTGAGCGTGACGAGAGTGTATTTCTTGCCGTCTTGGTCGGTCACTTGTTCCGCTTTCAGACCGTCGCCGAAATCCATACGGAATTCATTGAGCGGCATGCTCCAGTTTGTCTTCCCCGGCGTGTAGGTATTGTTCTTATCCTTAGAACCGCCGAAGTAGAAATTCATCGGCGCCGTGGCAAGACTCTTCAGCTGCGCCACGTTTACCGCATCGGTGTCTTTTGTACCTGCGGCTACATTGGTAATCTGGCGGCTCTTGATAATTCTGTTTCCTGCCTTATTTACTCTGTCCGCGCCTACACTGACTGCCGCTTCGGTTGCTTTCCATGTCGCTTCGAGTTTCTCCTTCGCCGTCAAAGCTTCTACGAAGTCCGTATGTTCAGTTTTCCATTTCTCAAGAGCTTGCTTCGCTTCCTCTTTTTTACCTTTAGGAGCATCTTTAAACGCCTTCGTTAAGTTATCATATTCCGCTTTTGATGCGTTAATCGTAGCTGTCCACTTATCGTAGTCTTCTTTTTTATCCAGCGTTGCTAAAGCTTCTTCAAAGGTCGCACTGCCCCCTGTCGCGATGTAACCGACTGCGCCTGCTTTCGTATCCGCCACAGCGCCTGCGCCTAAAGCGACGCTTCCATTTACCAGGGCTTTTGACCTTCTACCAATTGCCACACTGTTATTTGCTGCTGCTTGTGCTAAATATCCTAATGCCGTGGAATAGTGCCCTTGTGCTTTGGCTATACCTCCTAATGCCGTGGAATATATCCCTTGTGCTTCTGCATTACTTCCTAATGCCGTGGAATAGGTCCAGTCTGCTTGTGCTCCATATCCTAATGCCGTGGAATAGTGCCCACCTGCTATTGCTGTACTTCCTATAGCCGTGGAACGGTTCGAGTGTGTTTGTGCTCCATATCCTAATACCGTGGCATGGTGCCCACCTGCTAGTGCTGTACTTCCTATAGCCGTGGAATAGTCCTGGTATGCTTCCGCTTGACTTCCTATGGCAGTAGATCCTTGTCTTTCTGATACGGCATTTTTACCAATCGCGATCGTATCTTGTCCTTCTGATACGGCATTTTTACCAATCGCGATCGCATCTTGTCCTGTCGCTCCGTCATTATTCCAGTTGGTCCCGGCAGGTTTTGCAGGTTCACCACTGTTCACCGAGAAATAGTGTACTATTTTCTTTTCTGTTTCCAGTTTTTGCAGGACAGCATCATAGACAGCCTTCTGGTCCGAGGTCAGTTCCGCAGCAACAGGTGACGTACCTGCTGTCACGAAGCACCCGAGAAGTGCCATGAGAACTAAAGATTTCAGAAGTTTTCCGTTTCCCTCCGGCGAAGAGCTTTTCCCGTGTCCCTTGGCAATTTCAGAAGCCACCACCCAGGTGTTCCTTACTTTGCTCCAAACCAGTTTGTAAATCTTGTTCATACATACTCTCCCTTTCCTTAACACCGAAATACCCCATCAAAACAAAATACTTTACTGTTTCTATTAATGTTGCTTCGCTTCATTTTAACACAATTTATAATTAAATAAAGTTCTGTCACCGACTAATTTTTTCGCCAAGTTACATGGATTTGCTTGTCGTTTAGTCGTTCTATTTCTTTGTTTCCATGTAAATTATTTCATTCACGGGGCTTTTTAATTGTTACATGTTCGTTCTTGACTATTCCTCCTGTTTCCACGGTTTTCATCCGTTTTGCGATGTAATTTCATTTTCGCGCGCTTGCTCTAGTTTACTTTTTTGACACGCGCGCTTATATTTTTTTTGATTATTTTCTCCTTTTTCATCAAATCTTTATGTTTCGCTCATGCTTGCTCGTTCCGTCGCGCTGCCGTTTCCGACGCGAAAAGACGTAATTTTTGCCGTGAGTGATTTCTTTCATCTGAGAGACATCAGCAAGATTTGTTGCGGTTTATGTTCCAATATAACGCATGAAAAAAGCCGAGGCTTAGCGCCTCGGCTTTTTCTTAGTTCATCGGTCGTGCCGTTTTATGAAGTTTCAGTTGGCTTTCTGCTAATTGACGCGGACTCGTTCGATGACCGGATTTCCGTCTTTGTCTTGGGAAATGATGTCGATACGGAAACGTTCCAATTCCGGCTCAAATTCCTGAATCAGTTTTTCGTTTACATTGAGGCCTTTTTGCATGGCTCTGTAAACAAGCGCCGCGAATTCATAGCGGGTCATCATGCGATCGCCGCCGAAGGTGCCGTCCGGATAACCTTCCAGCAATCCCTGTTTCGCGAGTTCTTCGACCGCTTCATAAGCCCAGTGGTTTTTCTCGATGTCCGGGAAGAGTTTCATCTTCATCGGATTGAGTTCCTGTCCCTGACCGACGCCAACGATCGCCTGTCGCAATACTTCGACTTCGGCGCGGAGATCTTTGATCTCTTTCGCCATGGCGATTTTGGAGGTCGTGACGTTGTTGCCCTGACCGAGTTTGACGGAAACGCCCGCGTTCACCATGTTTTCTCCGCCGCCGAACGAACCGCCGACGCTGAACATGGTGTCTTCATTCGGACGATAGTACGCGCCGATAGCGACGGCGTTCGCGCCGCTGTAATTACCGTAGCCGGCCGCGAAGTCCCATTTGTTATCCGGATCAAAGTCCAGCGGATGGAGAGCGGCAAGCGCAGCCGCACCCGCGCCAACTCTATCGATACGGCCGTCCAGTTCACTCACTTTGCCTCCGAGAACGGAGATGTTCTGACTGTTCATTGCCACGCCGTCTCTGACGACATTAAGTTGTTTGACGTTGACCGCGTCATTGTCCGCTTTACCGTCAGCCACGTTCGTGATCTTCTTGCTGTTAGCGTTAATGCCTTTGTCATTGATGTAGGTTTTATCGCCGACTTTATATTCATTGGCCGTGACGCTGTCTACGGAAATATCTTTCTTGAGAGAAACCGTATACTCCGATGCGCCTTCCGTAGCCGGTGTAACTGTGATATTATCTCCGGCTTTGACCATCGTGCGGCTCGCTTCCTGTGTAGCCGCCATGGCTTTTTTCAGCTGCTCTTCGGTAGCTGCTCTACCTTTTGTGGCAAAGTCATCAGCATCAATCGTTGTATTCGTCAGTCCGGTGATTTCACCCTTGTCACCTGTCCCGTCAATGCTTACTTTGCCTACTTTGACTTTGTCATCAAGGCTTACCTTGTAATTAACCGGCTTGCCGTCTTCTGCCGTATTTTCAACTTTGACGCCGGTGTCCTTATCTCCCTCGACCGTGACCTTAGCACCTTCTATTTTTTGGTCGATACTGTTTTCAATCTTGGTCACTCTGCCATCAATGTTCTCAATATTCGTTGTATTGTCGTTGATCTGTTTCTTAGTAGCGTCATTCAGGTCGACCGTGACATCATTTCCTTTGACGGTGACTTTTGTATTTTCTCCGTTTTTGAAGTTGACGACGCTGTCTTTCTTGATGATTCGTTCATCTTTACCGTTGGCTTGAAGTTTCCAGCTGCTGACGTCCGTTGTTCCTGCGGTGATGTTATTGACGGTTTTATTGAGTTCCCAAAGGTCGACATTTCCTTCTTTTCTTGTAATGGTTACGTTTCCGCCGGTGATGTTGGTGACGTTATCTCCGTCTTTAAATTCCGCGCTGGTGAGACCTTTGAGTTTCTTGGACAGTTTGACCGTCATGCCGCCGTTATCGCCGGCTGTTCCTTCCACGCCGATATTGTCATCAGAGAGGTCTTCTGCTTTCGCACCACCTGTAATGTTCAGTTGCTGATTCAGCTTGCGGGTCACGACGGTGTCGTTGTCTCCTTTGAATTTCAGGCCGTCGTCCAAGGTGGCCACTTCATGGTCGTTGCCGTCTTTGTCTTTGTAGATGATACGGGTAGTGGTTTCACCGTCTTTGCCATCTGCACCGGCTTTTCCTTGCCCTACGCGGATTGCAGCGCTCGTCCCGTCTTTACCGGTAAGGCCGATTTTTCCGTCTTTGCCGTCTTCTCCGGCTTTGCCAATGGTGATTTCGTCATTCAGGGAGAGGTCATAAGTCAGCTGTCCGTCGGTGTCTGTTTTCGTGATTTTCAGATTGCCATCGGTGCTGTTTTCTTTTCCGTCTACCATGACTTTAGTCGCTTTGCCGCTGGTGTTGACCATCTTCTTCAAGTCGGTAATGTCGGTCGCGTTCTTATCCGCTTTGGCATTTACTACTTTGAGCTGAGCCACATTGACTGCATCAGTATCTTCCGTACCGGCAGCAAGATTGATAATTTGGCGGGTTTGTTTGAATTTACTACCTTCGCGGTGCCCACCTACAGATACTGCTCCCAAAGTAGATTGCCACGTTTCTGTAGTTTTACCGTCCGCTAAATAACCAGAAATCCCCTTGTCAACATTCGCTACAGAGTAAGAACCAAGAGCGACTCCATCCTCTGCGTTTCCTGATGACATATATCCAATGGTCGTTAGTCCTTTATTAAATGCATGTGCATAAGCACCAAGAGCGGTGGAGTATTCATTTTTTGCACTGCTGTACGCACCAAAAGCCGCGGTATCCGTTTCCATCGCTTCTGCTCCTGCCCCGACCGCCAAAGAATCTATGCCAAGAGCATTTGCATTAGACCCAATGGCAGTGGCATTTTCACCGTTGGCCTGTCCGTAATTACCTAGTACGGTCTGATTGGTGCCGCCGAGACTTTTTGCGTCCAAGCCGATATATATACCAAAACCGGCCTCATTCAAATCGGCAATATAGTCTGTGGCCCCTCCCCCGATAACAATACTTCCATTGGAAGACTCGGCTCCGTTTCCAATAGCAAGTCCATCCTGCTTACCATTATCGACTTTTGCACCATTCCCAATAGCGACAGATCCTTTACCTGTTGAGACCGCATTTTTTCCGATCGCAACGGCGTTTTTACCCGTCGCGCCGTCGTTATTCCAGTTCGTTCCGTCAGGATTTGCGCTGTCATCCGAGTTGACGGAAAAATAATGAATCGCGCCTTTGTCTATTTTGGTATTCAATGCTTTTAGCTGGGCTACGTTCACCGCGTCGGTATTCTCCGTCCCTGCTGCAACATTGATAATCTGTCTAGTAATATTCTTTTCCCCATCTCCAACAGAAACGGCCGCTCTTGTGGATTTCCATGTGGAGGTTTCCTTCGCACCGGCTCCCATCGGGTCATAACCGACTTTGCCCGCTTTACCGTAACTCAAAGATCCCGAAGTGCCTACATGGGATTCACTCCCCAAGGCCACACCACCTTCTATATCTGCGCTGGTATTCGCGCCGAGAGTGACCGCGTCTTTCGCATAAGCTACCGAATGAAATCCGAGAGCCGTGGCGTTAGTATAAAACGCGCTGGCTTGACTTCCGACTGCCGTACCGCCGTCAGAGACCGTATTACCGTCTCCCACCGAGGCGCTGCCCAATGCCGTCGCGTTTTTGCCGTATACTTTGGCTTGCGGTCCTACAGCAGTGCTACTATAGGAGTCGCCATTGTTTTTGAAATATTCGTTACCGGCTTTTGTATAATTCTCTTTCTCCGCGTCAGATAATTTCTCATAAGCTTCTTCTGTAATTTTTTCTCCGGCAACAAAGGCCTTGTTGCCGATAGCAATAGATTCTTTCGCTTCTGCACGCGCCTGATAGCCGAGGGATATCGCCTCCGCAAAAGGAGTTCGTGCTTCTCTGCCGATGCCGATGGAGTTTTCACCGGGTACATCAGAATCCATACCCATGGCAACCGCGTAATTGTGCGCTTTGCTGCCCACCCCAATAGCGACCGATCCCTCACCTGCTTCAATACGGCTCCCCAAAGCAACCGATTGCATGCCGGCTTTCGAATAATTACCGATGACGGCAGCGTTTTCATGCACTTCACTGTTTCCACCGATGACAATGCTGTCCGTATCATAAGCGTGAGAGTCGCTACCAATGGCAACCATATTGCCTTCCCCGTTAAATTGTGTCATTGGATCTGATGTTCCTACAGTGACACCAGAACCGATAGCAACGCTCTTATTTGTGTAGACCTTTGCTTGGTTTCCGACTGCAATGGAATTCTCGCCGAAATAACCCGCTGTCTCTGCTGCATTGCCGATAGCGATAGCATTCTTCTGTAAAGCCGTACTCCTGTAACCAATAGCGACATTGTTTTCCCCCACAGAAGCAGCTTCCGTACCGATAGCAATTTTATTCGGTCCATTAGGGCCTGCAAATGCCTTCCAACCGAGGACAAGATCCCCTTTTGAATGAGCTCGCGACCCGGTCCCGAGAACGGTCGAATATTCTGCCAACGCCGTTGTCTTGAATCCTATACCGATAGCGCCATTCGCGGATCCTTTTGCTTCTGCGCCGATATTGATGAAGTTAGCGGCGGGGTTTGTAGGAGGATTATAGTTCGATTTTAAATCAACGAAGGATGTTAGAAAGTGACCTCTCTGAAAATCCACTGCTTCTATCCTCTTGCTCGTATCCACGGCTACGGTAACATAGTGCGTTTTTCCATCGTCCGTGGGATCCGCGGCATAAACCGTCCCCACCGGAAAAAGCACGTTCCCCAAAAGAACCGCCAGCACGGATGCCGCAAACACGCTGCCTTTGGCCCAGCATGAAGCGCTTTTAGCATGCGAGCTCGCTAACTCTGAAGTGACAACCCAGCAATTTTTGACTTTGCTCCAAATCAACTTGTAAATTTTATTCACGATACCCTCCAAAACAAACGACTCTCTCCTGAATAACCAATTAATAAGTTATACACAATGTCTTTATAATTGTGTTTATTATAAAGCATATTGACTTCCAAATCAAATATATTCCATGCTTCAGCATAGTAAACGGACCTATGCAACCACGCATGCATATGTTTTATTATGGAAATGTAATAATTAAAGCATGCCACACCGGTAAACAAGATATCTTTACGAGAAAGAATTTTTGAATAGCAAAAGTTCATTGCTTTTACAAAAATGGAGAAAATATAATTTATTTCTGCTTTAGGATAAACGGTCCATGAATGTGGGGTGTCGATTAAACTCGCGAAACCAAAGGTACGTATCCGCGCGCAACGGTAAAATCTCGTACTGACGCATGATTTTTTCTTCCACTTCCGCTCACGTGCGCTTTCCATCAGTTTCCAACGCTTTTCCCAACAAGCGAAAGAGCCTTTCGTTGTTGCGTCAATACGCCTTAAAAACACAAATTTCCCTATGCAAAAAGGGCCGTGGCTAAGCACCGCGACCCTTTTCCGTTGGGCGAGGAATCTTTTCGTCACTGTTCGTTATTTCCCTGCCATGAGTTTTTGCATCTGTTGTTTCAAAATTTCGATTTCGTTCCTCATCTCTTTGTTTTCATTCTTGATTTCTCTGTTTTCGTCCTGCATCTGCGCGTTCGCTGTTTTCAGCTCTTGGATTTCGTTCGCCATAACAACTCTGGAAGTCGATACATTGTTGCCCTGTCCGAGTTTGACGGAAACGCCCGCGTTCACCATGTTTTCACCGCCGCCGAAGGAGCCGCCGACGCTGAACATGGTGTCTTCATTCGGACGGTAGTACGCGCCGATGGCGACGGCGTTCGCGCCGCTGTAATTGCCGTAGCCGGCCGCGAAGTCCCATTTGTCATCACGATCAAAGTCGAGCGGATGGAGGGCGGCAAGCGCAGCCGCGCCCGCGCCGACGCGGTCGACACGGTTGCCCAGTTCTCCGATACGACCGCCCATGTCGTAAATGTTATTTTCCAACTTGGTGATGTTGGTCGTATTGGCGTCGACCTGCTTGTCCAAGACGGTCAGGTTCTGACTTGCCGTGTTTTCGGCTTTGATGTAGTTACCGTCTTTTTCAATTCTTGTTTCGTTGTAAACGGTGCCGCCCGTGACGATGCCTTTATTGTCTTTCTCGACCTTACCGTCCGTCTTGACGTTCAGCTTGTATTCGTTGCTGCCGTCTTCTTGCGCTTTAGCTTCTACGGTTACGGTGTCACTGTCCACGATGGTGTTTCGCGTGTCTTTGGTCGCGACGGTTACTTGCTGTTTTTTATCATTGCTGTCCGTAAGGAAAATCGTGGTCGTGTTGTTGTCATTTTCTTTGCCTTCCAGCGTGTAGATGGTATCGGTATTCACTGCGCCCTTAAGATCTTTCAGGTCCACGCTGCCGGTGACTTCATTGTCTTTCGTATCTTTCACGGAAAGTTTCAACGTGCTCCCGTTGAGGGATAGCGCGTTGGTATCCGCTTTCAACGTCGTATCGTCGAAGCTGTCAGTAATATTCTTTGCGGCCGCTTTTAATTGCGCGACGTTGACCGCGTCGGTGTCTTTCGTACCCGCGGCGACGCCCGTGATCTGACGAGTCGCATCCTCATTTCCTACCGAAACGGCCGCCAACTCGCCTTTTACCGTGGCTTTTACACCTTTATCTTCATGAAGATATACGGTTTCCGCATCCGCTTTGCCGCGATCCGCCACGGAATCGCTGCCGAGAGCTACGCCGCTTTCGACGGTGGTGTTGGCGTTATGGCCGATGACGGTGGCGTTCTTAACGTTCGTTTCCGCGTTTTCATCCGCCGAACCGAGAACGATGCTTCCGTCGGCTGCCGTCAGTTTTCTCTTGTCGCCGAGAAGAACCGCGCCGGTCGTGTTTTTCACTTCATTGTCCGAGCCGATCATGGTGACATGAGTGACATTTTCCGCTTTATTTTTGAAACCGTCCACGAGGTTATAGGTGCTTACCTTATCCTTAGTTCCCGTGAGGGTATTATTGACGCCCATAATCTGAGACGCTCTGGTGTAGTCCGCAGTATTACCGCCGCCGACTACCATGGTCGAGCCGCCGGATTCGCTGTCAATGGTTCCTTGACGGAGTTTTTCAATTAACTCGTCCGGCGTAGCCGCGCCGCTGGTAACGCCGTTAGGAACTCCGGAAATGCTCTTGATCGAGTTGGTCACTTTATTTCCCGCGCCAAAAATCAAAGTGCCGTTCGTATTTTCTGTCACGTTAGCGAGACCGACAATGCTGTTGGAAATGCCTGCCGAACCCGTATGTCCTTTGGACTGGATCGTATTCAAAGAGCCGACGACGGTGGAGCCGAAGTTTTGTGATCCATAACGCAAGCTGTTCATTCCGCCTTTCGCCGTGAAGCTGCCGGTGCTGATGGAGTAAGCGCCGATCATCGTGCCGAAAATACCCTTATTAAAGGTATTCGTGCCCACGGTGGTCTGGTTGATGTGGTTGGCTTCCCCATTCGTTCCATCCGTAATATCGGTTCCGCCCATCGTGCCCAAGTAGGTATGCGCGCCGATCTGGATGCTGCCGGTGCGGGCGAAAGAGTAAGCGCCGATAGCCACTCCTGTCGCGGACCGCTGCGGATCATTCAGCGTGCCAAAGCCTAAATATTTTTCCTGTTTTCCGTTACCATTGATGACATTCGATTTTTTGCCGATCGCCACGCCGCCGGACAAGTTCGCGTTCGATGATACTCTGGCTTCGTCACCGATCGCTACGGTGCTTAACGAATCGGCGCTCGCGGCATGACCGATCGCAACAGCGTTCGCCCCCTCCGCGAGGGCATTGTGTCCGATCACTGTGACATCTTCTACTTTGATTTCTTTAACGGTATCGGAAACCCCGAGGACGACGCTGCCGTTAGCTTTCGTTAATTTTCTCTTATCACCGAAAACGAGCGCATTCTTCGTATCGGTGACTTGGTTTTCCGAGCCGATAACAGATACATGACTGATGTTTGTGCCCACATTTTTGAAACCGTTAAGAAGATTGTAATCGCTTGCGGCATTTTCCGCGCCGGTCAGCGTATTATTGACGCCCATCAGCTGGGAGGCCTTGGCATAATTCGCTTTATTTCCCCCGCCGATGGCAAGAACGGCGCCACCGCCATTGGAAGATTTTACCGTATTACGGAGTTTATCCGCCAAATCCTTGGCGGAAGCTCCGCCACCCGTAATCCCGGAAAGTGTACCTATTGAATTTTCAATTTCATTCCCCGCGCCAAAAATCAGCGCGCCATTCGCGTTATTCGTTCTGTTCGCAATGCCCACCACACTGTTGGCGATTCCGGATAACTTGTCTGATGAACCGTCAGATTCGATACTGTTGAGCGAGCCTACAATACTGGCTCCCATATTTTGTATGCCATAGGGCGAGAAACGGCTACCATTGTATTTCCCTGAAATAATCGAATACGTCCCGAGGACGGAGGAAAACGCGCCCTGATTATAGCTGTTCGCGCCGATTGTCGTGGCATTAATGTTGATGTTTTTCGATTTCACTTTTTGCACATCGGAGCCGTCGACGTCTGTATCTCCCAATTTTCCTATGTATTTATGGTCGCCGATCATGGTGCTTCCGGACCGGGCATACGCGTTCTGCCCGATAGCGATGCTGCTCGCCAACTTTGTCACATCTTCCTGATTAAATTTGAAAAGTTTTTCCTGATTTCCCCACAGATTTTCGACAAAGGCGTTCTTGCCTATGGCAACGCTGCCTTCCTGCATGACATAATCATCAATTTGCACATGATCGCCAATCGCAACCGCCCCGTTTTTGCCGTTATTATTCCGTAACGAAATGCCATTGCCGATTTGGACATTCTGGTTGCCCGGTTCGACGAAGGTCGTCACTCCGTCAATCGCCGCGTATGCCACGCCGGGGATGAAACCCAACGCAAGAACCGCCATGACGGCCGCGATGGATTTTCTTTGCCGACTTGCGGCCGCTTTCCCGTGGCCTTTCGCGATTTCAGATGTCACTACCCAAGCGCCCTTTACCTTACTCCACACAAGTTTGTAGATTTTGTTCATGTTTGTCTCCTATACTTTTTTGAATTCTTTCCGAATCACCATTTTGTCCGATAGAAAATGAACCTTCCGAAGGACTTCCAGATATGCTTTCTTGCATACTTTATCGTCTTGGAGTAAGCACTTCCTTTCATAAAGACTTGCGTTTGCTTGGAAATTGTGACTATTTCCGGCAACCTCTTTGCGATCTTAACGCATAATTATGATTCTATATACAAATACTTATCTATATTATAGGTCGATTATACTTATCTATATTATAGGTCGATTACAGATTAATTCCCCCCCTATCTCTATATAAATTTCGCATGTTATATATGATTTTAACGCATTGGTACGTGAGCATGCATTCTAAGCGCTGACAGAATTTGAGGGATCCGCCTTTGTGATAACGGATGCCCGTTTTTGTAGTCGAAAGAATAAAAAAAGAACCTCTTAACAGATTCCTTGTGTTTTATTCTTTATAAAAACAGTTTTCTAAATCTAAAACTTATGGTATTCTAATCACAAATGGTTTTGTCAGATGCCATGGTTGATTCTGCAAAAAATACACGCGGCATTCGCGACAAAAACGGAAAGCGTTACCAGAAAGGGGTGCTACTATGGATGAAAACAACCGAAAGTCGGAACAGGTAAACGAGGAAGTTGATTCTTCAGTAATGGATGATGCCACCGCGAAGGAGACCGAATCGCAGGCGGAACCGGTAGAGGAACGCATCATCGAAAGGACGACGATCATCAAAGAAGTCCCTGTGAACAAAGGTGTAAATCGGGTAGTGTATATCCTGTTAGCTTTTTTCTTCGGTACGATCGGAGTGCATCGTTTTTATGCGGGCCATGCTTTTGCTGGAATATGCTATCTTCTTTGCAGCATCATCGGCTGGAGCCTGACATGGTTCTTAGGAATCGGCTTTATTATATTGGGCATTGAACTGATATTTTGTCTGTATGACATCGTGCGGGCCGCTTTCGCATCCGCAGATGCGAACGGCCAGATCCATGTATAAGCCGACATACCGATTTAATGGGTACGGTTCAGGTGCATGTTTTTCTTTTCTTTAGCTTTTTCAAATGATCAATAACGGAACACGAAAAAGACCGTGAATGTGCGTTCACGGTCTTTTTGTTTCGCGGAATAATCCGCATCCTCTTTGATTAACCTTTTTTCTAAGCTGCGTGTTCTTCAAGCTTCTGTTTGATCGCTTTGAACTTATTCAGATGCACTTCGTGGCTAAAGTTTTCTGTCAATATTTCATACGAGGCATCAAAAAATTTCTTGACATCTTTTTTAGCGCTCATCCCCGCCATCATATAAATGATATAAATGCCCTGTAAAATCGCCTTGGTCACCATCGGATCTCCACCGGAGTAGGAAATAATCTGGCTGAATGCAAGGTATAACTCATCTTCGACAGAATAACTTTGGTAGATTATTTTGGTATCTTCACCTTCTTTGAGAACTATAAATTGATTATCTGTGGCCAAGAGCTTCCCCAGCAACGATGACATTTTATTGATACATGTAATCGCGGTATTGGGATCATTTATCCCGGGGCTCAACGCCATGTTCGCAATTTCGGTAAGTTTGACAATGCCCTGATGATAGTCTTCTTCTTCATTGTTGTACATGTTTATTAAAAACAATGCACTGATTTTTTCTTTCAGCTCTTCCGTTTTTTCAGTATTTAATTCCCCTTGAAAAATTTTTAAATCGCCCAAGGATTCGCCTTCGGCTGCGTATTCACTAATTCTCTTATCGATGACCAGCTCCGCTTTGATCCCTTTAAGCTCTTTTAAAATATCATCCTCATTTATTTTGAACAGATACCCCGAACTCCCTGCTACGATAGGGATCTCGGTTGCTTGTTCATCTTCTTTATAATGTTCCGCCTTTTTTCTGAGTTCTACCTGTTCGTCAATAAGCTTGTCACAGTCAGCATAGACCGCTTCGATAATATTTGAAATTTTAATGTTATCGATAACCTGTTTGGAAAACGTGATAAACCCCATCATTGCAATGATGAGATACGCGATCCCGAAACTTCCGGCAACGACACGTTGATCCGGTCCGAGACCTTGTAAAAGCAAAATACTGATCGCGGAATAAAAGAAGCCGCTGACAAATACACCGTATAAACCGATCACTCCCGTTCTGTCGATAAACGCTTGCAGCATCCGCGGCGATATGCTGCTGCTGTATTTGTTGAGCACAGTAACAATAATGGTAAAACAAAAAATGCTGATGGTTAAAAATACACCCGAGATGTTCGAAAGAAAATCAACAGACACTTCCACCGACAGCAGTAACGACCTCGGGATATAGGATTTCATGAAAGGATATCTGAGATCAAAAAACCAAGTGATTAAAAGAAGTAATAACGTCCAAATGATAAACTTTGACATCTTTAAAAGGTTTTTTTGATTAAAAAACCACATCCTGATTTCAGATACCATATTTTCCTCCTGCATTAAAGCATTTTTTATCATCATTATCTTATCATATCTGCTTACATTTTATCCCGATCTCCTTACGATTAATAGCGGAATACGAAAAGGCCGTGAATGCATTCACGGCCTTTTTTATTTGAGGTCAACATCTCGGCGCAACAGCTCGGCTTTCAATCCCGGTGCCGCTATAAACGACTTCTGAAAACGTTTCTGATATCGATCACTCGGTCGATCACTTCATTAATCAACACGGCATAGTTTTCATGATTATCGAAGTCCAAGCCGCCGATATAATAAATAATTCTTGACGCTTTTTTATCGTCCAATCGTTGCCAATCCATAGCGAAGCCAAGTTCATTTTCGATGGCCTCGGACTCCGCGTGCAATCTGTTGAAAAGTTCCTTATTATCCTTGATACGAACTTCGATCCCGATACAGTTGCTTTTATTGACCAACGTAACGGATATATGCGCATCGCTTGTACCCAACGCGACATTGTACCAATGATCCGTCGTCGCTTTTCGTATATTAAACGGTTTATTCCTTGCCGCCACCATTTCATTAAATTGGGTCCAAAAGTTAAATCGTTCCGATTGCGCCTTGCTTAACTCGCCGTTGTCTCTGCTCACACTCGCCGTTTTAACAAAATCATTCGGCTTTTCGATAATGACAAATTGAGGGGCCGGCAAAGAGTCGCCGATTCTGAACGCGTGAATTTCCATCAGGAAAAAGGAAACGCCTTTCGTCATCTTATTGTTCAGCCATTCGATCGCGCTTCTGTGTTCTTCTCGCGCCTCTTTGACGATCCAAATCACGACATCGGCGTCCAATCCGGAAGCGTAGGTGATGATTTTACCCAGATGATCGTGATTGGTGGCCTCCAACTGATTTTCAATGACCACTGTAATCCCGGTGGTCTCATCTTTCGCCACTAAATCGCAACGATACGCGCCGACAAAGACCTCTTGATTTACATCGGTCAATGTCAAACCGATCTCATTGCTCAGCATTTCCATATTTTCTTCTTTGGCGAGCCATCCCGAGAAATCGTATTGCTCGTGCCTCCACAGTTCCCGGATATCGACTTCTTCCAATTTTCCCAGTTTCAATTTGTTCACGGTCCTTTTTTCCAAGTGTACGAATTATTAAACTTTATGTATAGTATTTGCTCATTGAATCGTGCGTTTAAAATGTTCTATTATTTTGTAACTTTGCTTGATTTCTTCTATCTGCATATATTTTTTCATATAATCAAAATCCACATTCCCTGATTTATTAACAGGTAATAATATTTTTTGCCGATTCATCCTTGATGCATTGAATTTATACCCATAGGCATATTTCTCCTTTTGTTTGAGTATTGCTTGTTTAAGAAACAAGTAAGTGTATTTGTTTCCTTTTTCTTTATCTTTCCAATGAAGACGTTTAACGTCATCAGAAAAAACAGCCTCATAAGGATGATAAAAGTTTTCTACAACAGATCCGTTATAATTTACACCCAATACATTACTATCTAAACTGGAGTTTCTGTTTTTTATGAAGTTAGTGATTCCATTGTTATTATCCGTCGCGCCGATAAATGCTATATTCCCATCTTCTTGGTTTGCTTTTGTAAGTCTTACACCGGATTCTATAGTCACAATATCTTCCAGCCAAAACGCTTTCCACTCTTTTTCATTAAGCGGACTGAATGTAGACTCGCAGGCTACTGTTAACCTATATATATAGGTTAACATTTTTTGAATCTTTTCTTTTTCCAGCCTTCGCATGAATTGACTCATATATTCCCAATGAGGATTTCCATTTTTATCAACAGGGAGAATAAACTTTTCATTCCTAATTCTTTTGTCATTTATTTCCCTATTAAATGAGTACTTTTCTTCCAATCTTTTAATAATAGTTGCCATAAACAAATAAACATATTTGTCTGTTTTATTCAGCGTCAAAGACGTTACATGGTCGCTTGCGATATACTCATATTCATGATAAAAACATGAGCCTACACTCCCACTATTGGCTACAGTAAGGTTGTTTTTAAACTTTCGTATATTCTCTTCATTGCCAATAAATTGATCAATGCCATTACTTAGAGATGTTGAGGATACATACGGATTATTTCCACATATATGATCATCTTTTTTTAACCTTTTACCTCTTTGGATTTTTCGAAATACGTCACTAAAGTTAAATTCTTTCCACTCAACACCTTCAAGTCCCACTAAATCAAAGGAAGCTTCGAGCATCTTTTGCTCATAATAAGATATAACTTTTTGCGCAATATCTTTTTCCTCTTGCTTGATATAATCTTCCATAAATTGCCAGTTGGGATTTCCAGAATTATCTACAGGTAATAATATTTTTGTTCTCTTTAGTCTTGAAAGCGTTGCTCCATTTCCACCCCAATTAAACTTCCGCATTTGTATTTTTAAAAGTGGAATTATAAACATTGCTACTGATTTATTAATGTAGTCGTTTTTTAATATTTGTATATTTTGCCCAGTAAAAAAATCATTGTTTTGATAAAATACCGTTTGTGTGTCTAATCCTATAGTTATAACATTCCCTTTGTTTTTCGAATACATAGAGGATTGATTATCAGTAATGAATGAATTAATTCCGTTTTGTATGTCACTACGAGTTATATATGGCACATCACCTATTTCTGTGTTGAGTTTATTTTTATCAATCCCGCTTTTAGTTGATGAGACCTCAAAAACTCCGTTCACTCCGCCTATAAAAAACTTATCCCACTCAACCTCACTGAGTGACAATCTACTTTGCATCATATTCTTCACCGTCTTCAGCCACCATCAACTCTTGAATGTTTTCTTCATTCTCTTTATCTTCGTCATCATCTTCAAGTCCAAAAAGATATCCCCTGCCATGGGTTATCATATTTACTTCAAAAGTAATATAGTCCGCTATTGTATTTCTAAATTCTTCCTCTGTCGGAATCTCATCATTGAAGTAATAAAAAGAGTGCAACCATTCATCATCAGACTCGATCGTTGTTTCAACGCAAAATTTAGTCTCCGCGTCTACACGGTCAAACCATACATCAAGTAAGTGCTGCTTTTTATCTTTTGCCGATGGGGTTTCCACAAGGCCTCTGTGCTTTGCAACTTCATATCCGTCATCTTCAAAGTTGATAAATTTACATGCCTTGTCCTTATGGTGCGGTATGCCTGCGGTAAAAACAGCAACGCAAGGGTTCGTGCCCACCCCGTAGAAGGTGTTTTTATTTAAAGTGATAACTCCTTCTAATGTATGGTGTTTTAAGATGTTTGACTTCGTTTCTTTTTCATATTTTGTTTTGCCGGTCATTGAAGACTGTGGAACAATAACCGCCACTCTGGCGCCTTCGACAAGAGAATCGAGCAAGTGTTCCGTAAAAGAAATTTCATAAAGGCTCGGATTGTCTTTGGATCCTTGGGAGTACGGAGGATTCATCATGCCCACAGTACAGCCTTTGAGTTGCAATTTTGCCGGATTTTGTTTTAAAAAGTCTTGATTTTCAAGATTGCTTTTGCCATCGCCTCTTAAGATCATGTTGGTTGTAGCAATGGTAAACATATAGGATTGGTCTTCTATGCCGAAAAGCTGATGTTTTCTGATATTATTTTTTTCGAATTCATCGTCTGTTTTTTGCAGCATATCATGCATGGCGGCTATTAAAAATCCTGCCGTTCCGCAGCACGGATCCATCACTTTATCATCCGGTTTTAAGTCAAGCAAGTCGCAAAACAGTTCTGTGATATGTCTGGGCGTTAAAATAATGCCCAGAGATTGGCCATCGCCACCGGAGTAGGACATGAATTCTCCGTAAAATCGTCCTAAATAATCCTCTCCGCTTTGGTGGAATCGAATGGATTGGAATATGCTTTTATATAAAAACTCTGTGTAGTGTCGATTGGGTGTTTTGCCTAAAGTGGTATTGATTTGGTTTATTTTTGTAGTGTCTTTGATAACAGAAAATTGATTTAACAATTTATCTCTTTTAACGTCCGGAGACACATTGGCTCGATTCAAATTATCTCTTATCGCTTCATAAATTTTTTGGCCGTCTGTTTTTTTAGAATCACCTGTTAGCATGTCAATAGAAAAATTTCCATATTCTATTTCTCTAAGCGCAAGTAAAATGCCGGATACAATCAACGGCTTGTCCTTATCTTGGATTGACCCATAATTTCTTAAATCTTCATGTAAGAGCGCCGCATCCTTTAAAATCTCTGTCGTTTCTTTTTCAAAATCTGTATTTTCTTTCAGAATTTCTTTTGTGTAATATTCATAAATATTGTCTTCGTTAAAAGAAATGAAGGTTTCTATTTCGGGAAGTTCATAGTAGTCCATTCTGTCATTTAAAAACAACGGACTTATTCTATGCTTTTTCTCAGTTCCGGAAACGCCAATGGCAATTACTTTTGTATAGGAAGTATTTTTTATCAGATGCTTCCCATAAAACAACGCGCCATTTACCGCATAGTCACAAATAGAAGCAGTATCTTCTGCTAAGATATCTTCATCCGTTCTTTTTTCATGCATCGAAAGAGAGCTTTTATCTTCAATAACGATAATAAAATCTTTAACGACTCCTACGTATTCCGGAAAGCCAACTTTCCCGGTTCCTCGCTTAGATGCCGTTTTAAGAGCGTCATCGATTTCTTTTATGGTAGATCCTTGTGCGTCTAAATTTAATTCAGCTTCTTTTAATAAATCATAGACCCACAAATCTGTGCTTTTTTCTTTTAATTTCATCTCGCATACTCCACTTATGTATTACTGAATAAAACAAAACTTTACAAGTATTTCCAAATCTATCCTTTTCAACTTGCTGTCGCAATACAAATCAAATTGCGTTTTTTGAATATGTAATTTGATTTGATTGTAGTATATCAGTATTCAAAACTTCCTGCATGTCCAGTATCGTCCTTCATATTATGATGTTTGGCGAGTTTTCTGTTTGCTTGTCATATGATCAATAAATGAACACGAAAAAGGCCGTGAATATAAAATTCACGGCCTTTTTTATTTAATGCAAGTACTTTACAACTATTATTCCCATTCGATCGTCGCCGGGGGTTTGCCGGTGATGTCGTAGACGACTCGGTTGATGCCTTCGACTTCATTGACGATGCGGTTGGATACGATGTCAAGGACTTCGTACGGGATGCGGGCCCATTCGGCGGTCATGAAGTCGGTGGTGGTGACGCCGCGCAGCGCGAGCGTGTACGCGTAGGTGCGGCTGTCGCCCATGACGCCGACCGAGCGGTTCGAGGTGAGTACGGCGAAATATTGGTTCACTTTGCGATCCCAGCCTGCATTTTTAATTTCTTCCCGCCAAATGGCGTCGGCGTCCCGCAAGGTGTCGAGTTTTTCTTTGGTGACTTCGCCCATGATGCGGATGCCCAAGCCGGGTCCCGGGAAGGGTTGCCGCCAGACGAGGTAATCGGCGAGGCCGAGTTCTTCACCGAGCGCGCGCACTTCATCTTTGAAGAGGTCGCGCAACGGTTCAATCAGACCTTTGAAGTCGACAACGGCCGGAAGCCCGCCGACGTTGTGATGGCTTTTGATGACGGCGGCGTTGCCGGTGCCGCTTTCCACGACGTCAGGGTAAATGGTGCCCTGCGCGAGGTAATCGACTTGACCGATTTTGCGCCCCTCTTCTTCGAATACGCGGATAAATTCTTCCCCGATGGTTTTGCGTTTTTGTTCCGGATCGGTAATACCTTTTAAGCGCGCGAGGAACCGATCGGCGGCGTTGACGCGGATGAAGTGCATGCCGCTGTCGGCAAAGGCGGCTTCGACTTCGTCGCCTTCATTTTTACGCATCAAGCCGTGATCGACGAAGATGCAGGTAAGTTGCGAGCCGACCGCGCGCGATAAAAGCTGCGCGCAAACAGACGAGTCGACACCGCCCGAAAGAGCGAGCAATACTTTACCGTCGCCTACGGTGGCGCGAATTTCTTGAACGGCCGTCTCGGCGAAATGTTCCATCGTCCAGTCACCGCGGCAACCGCAGACGTCTAAAATGAACGAGCGCAGCATCTGCATGCCCTCTTTGGAATGGTTGACTTCCGGATGGAATTGCACGCCGTACAGTTTACGACGGGTGTCCGCCACCGCCGCGACCGGCGTGTGCGCGGTTTTGCCGATGACTTCGAAGCCGGTGGGCGGCTCTTCCACGTAGTCGCCGTGGCTCATCCACACATCGGTTTCCGCGGAAACGTTGGCGAAAACATCACCGTCCGCCAATTTCTGCACTTTGGCATAGCCGTATTCACGGGTAATCGGCCGTTTGACGTCGCCGCCGAGTTCCCGACACATCCACTGCATGCCGTAGCAAATGCCGAAGATCGGGATGCCCGCCTCAAAAATGCGGGAGTCAAGTCGCGGCGCGCCGTCTTCGTAAACGCTCGCCGGTCCGCCCGTAAAGATAATGCCTTGCGGTTTTTCCGCCAATATCTCGTCCAAGTCGCGCGTATAGGAAACAATTTTCGAATATACGCCGCATTCACGCACGCGGCGCGCAATCAGCTGAGCGTACTGCCCGCCGAAATCAACGATGATAATTCGTTCTGTCGGTACCATATGAATCTCCTCTAATACATAGTTATTTTACTGTTTTATTATAGCATGACGCGCGTCGCGCATACGACTGTCGCGTCAACGGAACGCGGGGTTGCCTTTCGCCTCGTGCAGTCGACGGCGCCTTGTATTGCGCTCGGCGACATCCCGATACCAGGCGATCAGCAACGGTACCGCCCGATACGTTTCGCGCGCGACGCCATGCACGGTGCCGCGGCCTTTTTTATATTGGTACGTTTTCCAGCGAACGAGGTAGCGCTTTCCCAAGTGATCCATCGCGAGCGCCAGTAATGTGTGCCGCCGCAACCGCTCCGGCTCGGTCAAGGCCAACGGCGCGTCCTGATCGGGTAGGTAAATTTCCCAAATAGCCGGATCCGCCCAAGCGGATTGACTGTCACGGTAACCGTCAAAATATTGAAATTCGACGGTCGGACGAAATTCAAGCGGCCCCAAGTTACGATGAAAATCGTATTCACGAATGGCGCGCCGCAAGGGCAGGCGTTCGCAAATTTGCGCCGTATACGCCGCGTCATTGACCGCGCGATGCGCGTCGTCCGCCATCGCCACGCCCATGTACTCGGCCGCGCGCGCCAAGCCGTACTGCTCGTAAGTGTCCAAACAATAGCGGCCGAAAATTTTTTGCGCATCGTACCAAGGTCGGAGCCAAGTCCGCGGCAAATGATGCAGGCGCAGGTTTTCCGCCAGCACCTGCCGATCGGAAGTTCCCCACGAAAGCAGCAACGCGTCGTCGCCGCACCAGCGGTTAAATTCCGTCATGACGGTTTTGAAATCGTCTTCCTCCTGCAGCATCTCCCAGGTAATCCCCGTCAATCGCTTGACGTGCGGATGCATACGGCGCAGAAAACTCGGCTTCACCAAGCGATCGAAGCGATCACTCAAGTCGCCGTCGCCCGTCATGCGAACCGCGCCGATCTCGATGATTTCGCCGGAAAGCGGAAACCCGATCTCGTTTTGCATCGCCAGCTGGTACGGTACGATTTCGTTCCATTCCAAGTCGAAGATAATGCAGTTCATGCGTCGGTCTCGCGTTCAAAGTCCTTGTACAAAAGGCTCGGCTGAATGCCTTCATTATGCTGGTATTTGCCGCTCTTGTACGGCTCGTAGTCGCCTTCGATCAAATGGTAATAAATTTGGCAAAGTTCCACGTTGGGGTAAATTTTGATCGGCTGCACGCAAAACATTTCCAGCGTCCAATACCCCGCGAAACCGACATCGCCGAAGCCCGCGGTCACATGGATAAAAAGCCCCAGACGGCCGACCGACGAACGTCCTTCGAGCATCGGCACAAGCCCTTCCGTGCGGGTGTATTCCGCCGTGCGTCCCAAGTAAAGGCGCTGCGGTTCCAACCACAAACCATCGTCGGGGATCACAATGCGATGGGCGGTATTTTTCTTTTTCATATCGAGCTTCGGTTCATCATAAACGAGCAATTCGTTCGCCAAGCTCAAATTGTAACTGTTCGGGTTCAATTTTCGCGGATCGAACGGATCGATAAAAATATTTTCGCCCAGTCGCCGCTCAATTTCTTTTCCGGATAAGATCACTTTTGCCCCACCTTGCCGCTATACAACTCTTTCATGCGCCAGATTTGCGCCGCCACTTTGTCCGCGCGCCGCGCGCCGACCGGCAAACGCCACCATTCGACCACGCTTTCCGCCCGCGGGCTGTAGCCGCGACAGACGACGTAACGCTTTTTCGCATTCTCGTATTCGCCGTCGATAAAAGGCTGCACATTCACTTCATAGATATAATTCCAGGGAATTAAAATATTGCTGGCCAGCAGCTTCGCCCCTTTGCTGTCCAAGCGCAACAGCTTGGTCGGGAAAAAGTAGCCGTACAGGCAATATAAAAAGGCGATCGCACACGCCGCGACAAAAATTTCACTGCCGCGCACTTTCATGATCTGCCACACCGCGACCGAGACGGCCGTCACAAATGCGAACGCGCCCATTTTCTGCAGATAATCCCGCTTGTCTTCACGAATAAAAACCGGTTTCATGCGCCCACCCTTTCTCCTTTTGATGTCTTTTATTATACCTTTTATCGCCCGCCCCAACAACCGTCCGCGCGCTTTCACGGAAACGCGGATCATGTTATAATTTGGAGATATGAAGGAGTGACAGCATGAACTTTACGCAAGAAATCAACCGTCGCCGCACGTTTGCTATTATTTCGCATCCGGATGCCGGTAAAACGACGCTGACGGAAAAATTATTACTTTACGGCGGCGCGATCCACCTCGCCGGTTCGGTCAAGGCGCGTAAAACGGCGCGGCACGCCGTTTCCGACTGGATGGAAATCGAAAAGCAGCGTGGCATCTCGGTCACGAGTTCCGTTTTGCAATTCGATTACGAAGGACACCGCGTCAATATTTTGGATACGCCGGGTCACCAGGACTTTTCGGAGGACACGTACCGCACATTGATGGCGGCGGACAGCGCCGTCATGCTGATCGACGTGGCGAAAGGCGTCGAAGCGCAGACGGAAAAACTCTTCCGCGTATGCGCTGATCGCGGCATTCCGATTTTTACTTTTGTCAATAAAATCGACCACTTCGGACGCAATCCGTACGACCTGATGTCCGAGCTCGAATCCATGCTCGGTATTCGCGCCTGCCCCATGAATTGGCCGGTCGGCATCAACGGTAAATACCAGGGCATCTATGAACGCGAAACGGATACCGTGCACGTGTTTGAACGCTCGGGCGATCATGGTCAGAACAAACTCGCCGTAACCAGCGGCAAGCGCACTGATCCTGAAATTCAAGCGTTGCTCAGCGAGGACGTGCTCGCTCAGCTGGAAGAAGATATCGAGCTTTTAGACGTCGCGGGAGATCCGTTCGACGCGGAAAAAATCGCGCGCGGCAAGCTGACCCCGCTCTACTTCGGCAGCGCGATGACGAATTTCGGCGTGCAGCCGTTTCTTGAAAGCTTTTTGAAAATGGCCCCCGCGCCGGCGCCGCGTCGGGCGCTGGAGGAAACCGTCTCACCGCAAAGCGAGGACTTCTCCGCTTTCGTCTTCAAAATCCAGGCGAACATGGACCCGAAACATCACGATCGCATCGTCTTCATGCGTATTTGCTCGGGACAGTTTGAAAAAGGCATGAGCGTCTTGCATCGCCAATCGGGCAAAACGATCCGACTCACCCAGCCGCAACAATTTTTGGCGACGGAGCGCACCATTATCGAATCCGCCTATCCCGGCGATATCATCGGCGTATTTGATCCGGGCACGATGGGCGTCGGCGATACCTTGTGCGATCCGAAACACGTCGTCACCTTCGCCGATTTTCCGGTATTTCCGCCGGAACTTTTCGCGCGCGTCGCACCGAAAGACAGCCTGAAGCGTAAACAATTCTTAAAGGGAATGCGCCAACTGGCGCAGGAAGGCGCGATTCAAATTTACACGCAGGGCGAAGGCCGCGAATCCTTTATCATCGGCGCCGTCGGTCAATTGCAATGGGACGTACTGCAGTATCGTCTGCAAAACGAATACAACGTCACGGTGGAGCTGATTCCTCTCCCCTACAGCGTCGCGCGTTGGGCGCTGAACGCTACGCCGGAAGACCTCACCGGGCTCGGCACGTCGATGATCGTCTACGACAGCAAACAACGTCCGGTCATTTTGCTCGCCAATGAATGGCAGACGAATTGGCTCACCGAACGCAATCCGGGCGTGACTTTTGTAGCGTCGCCCCCGATCGTCACTGTGGATCAGGAAGAAAAATAAAAAAGAGTCGCTTGACTCTTTTTTTTATTGCGCCCCTTTTCCCGCGGGAAACCGCCGTGTGTTTTCAACAAAAAATCCGTAAACCGAAGTTTACGGATTTTTGATTTGGTGGAGATAAGCGGGATCGAACCGCTGACCTCTTGAATGCCATTCAAGCGCTCTCCCAGCTGAGCTATACCCCCATGTGTAACGCTCATAGTATACAGAAATCATGTCTTTTTGTCAAGATTGCATGACAAAGTAAAACCCCGCGGTAGGACGGCCGCGGGGAAAAGGGTGGTGGACCACCAGGGGTTCGAACCCTGGACACCCTGATTAAGAGTCAGGTGCTCTGCCAGCTGAGCTAGTGGTCCATGACAAAGTATATTATATTACGCAGGGCGCCTTTTGTAAAGAAATAATTTAGCACTACGCGCCGATTTTCCATGCGAAAATTTACTCCGATCGGCGCGTTTTTCTGCCGAACCATGTCTCCCTATTTGGATTTTATTTTACGGTCAACATATATTCGTCGGTCAAAAGACGGACAATAAAAAACACCTCCGCGTTGGCAAAGGTGCTTTTTTCGCATGGTGTCCCAGGAGGGATTCGAACCCCCGGCCCACGGCTTAGAAGGCCGTTGCTCTATCCAACTGAGCTACTGGGACGAATGGTCGGAGCAGCAGGATTTGAACCTGCGACCCCCTGATCCCAAATCAGGTGCGCTACCAAACTGCGCTATGCCCCGAGCCTACGGTATAACAGGGTAATTTTATCAGTTTTGGCAAGACGTGTCAATTCTGCGCTTTCTGCACACGCTTGCCGCGGAACATGTATAAAACCGCGCCGAAACATAGCCAGCCGAATAAAATCAACCACTCGACCCAAGTCAGCGCGGCGGGACTGCCCGGCACGACCAGCAGCGCAATCACGGCGCCGCCGGCGAGAACGCCCGCGCCGATGCCGACTTTTCCGCCCGGTACTTTGTACGGCCGCGGCAAATCCGGCTCGAGGTCACGCAAACGGTAGCAGGCCATCGTCACCATGGTGCACGGCACAATAAAGGCCAGGGCCGCGACTTCTGTGAGTGGCAGCAGCATGCTGTAACCCAAAAACGGTCCGATGACGGTCAATACCGCGAGTAAAATATTAGCCGCTTTCGGCGTGCCCGATTTCGGATCGACATGGGCGAAGACGGCGGGCAGTTGTCCTTTGCGTCCCATCGCCAGCATGATGCGGGCCGTCGCCGAGAAAAGCGAATTCATCGGTCCCAGCGGTCCGATCGTCGCAATCGTGAGCATGACCACATACAGATAAAAGTGGATGGATTGTAAGCTGGAAAGCGCCGGAATCGGCATTTTGACAAATTCCGTCCACGGCAAGATCGTGCTGAAGGCATAAATGCAAACGAGGTAAAATACGCAGGAAGCCAACAGCGCCCAACTGATGACGCGACCGAATTGGTGCCAGTCGAGATCTTCATGCGCTTCTTCCGCCTGGTCGGGAATCGTATCCAGGCCGGTGTAGAAAAACGGCGTCAATACGAGCACCGCGGCGAGGCCCGTCCAAAAATTCGTTCCGTTCGTCGCCGACGCGGGACCGGTCACGACTTCAAACCACGGCAAAAAGTTTTGCGGACTGCCTTTAAAGAAGGAGACCGCCATCGCCACGCACATGCCGAAGAGCAGTGTGCGCGTTAAAAGGGTCTGCAGACGCGCCATTTGCAGTGAGCCGCGAAAGTTTTGCCAGATGACGTAGCCGGAAAACAGCAAGGCGATCAACACCGGATACAGATAGACGTCCGACCCCATGATCGTATACAGCTTATATGCGCGTAAAACCGGGAAAATTTCGGCGACAAGTTGCGTTATGATCGTCGCCACGGCCAATGATTCCCAAGGGCATAAAACGCCGTCTCCGAACGCGAGCAACCAACCGGCGACAAAGGACGCCTTGCTGCCGAACGCGCGTTCAATGTATTCGACAATACCGCCTGAGATAGGAATGGCGGAGGTAAGTTCCCCAAATACCGCCGCGATCGGCAAAAGCGTCAGCGCGCCCAGCAAAAAGGCCAACATAGCCGCCAGCGGGCCGCCGCCGACAATGACCCAATCGCCTACCATCAAAATCCAGCCGGTGCCGACAATCGCGCCGAAGCCGATATTAAAATAATGCGAAACGGTCAGTGTCTTTTTTACATGTCCTGTTTCCGCTGGTTTCATTGTTTCCTCCTGCGGGCATGCGCCAGCTGTTCCGGCATATCGTTGCCCAAATAAATTTCCGCAATAATCCAAGCGACAAAATCATCCACCGGTTCCGGCGGCGTCTGCCATGATGTCGGAATCAGTTTGCGCCAACCTTGCCGCGGAGTGCACCGCCAGTAACGGATTTTTCCCATTTCCGTAGTATAGCTTTCATCGACTGTCGTGTAGCCGACCTCATGCTCCCGCGCCAACCGCTCTAAAAAACGTCCGATTTCTTTACTGCGCGTGCCGTTGCCGCTGACGATTTGCGTGATCGGATACTGCTGAAAAACGGTTTGGCAAAACGGCACCAAATCGTTTGTCGGAACAATTTCTTTATGAATCAGTTCAGCGTCTTCACGGACAACCGCTGTTCCCGTTTTCGCCGAACCTGGATCAATGGCTAAAATCATACTTCCTCTTTTTCCCCACAAAAATCCCCGCCGGAGCGGGGATGAATTATTTATTTCGCAGTAACGATAATATCGATTCGCACAGGCCCTTCCGTATAAATATCCTGTTTGGCCACGGCGCGGAGATTGACGTCGCCTCCCTTCGCCGCGATTTCCTGAATGGTATTGAACAACTGCAATCCGTCCACCTGCCCGACATTGCCCGTCAGCGGATCCGGCAAGACGCCTTTTTGCGTCGCGTGCTGATTGACATCCTGCAGAAATTGCAACACGCTCATCTCGATATTGCCGCGACCGCTGTAGGCGGAAAGATCCGTCGCATACACCGTTTCGCCCTGCCGATACAGCAACAGATCATCATGGATGACAAAGTCGACCCAGGCGGGTTCGCCATAGATGATGTTGCCCGCCGCCACCACGCGAACCAGTTTTTTCTGCGCGGAATTTTGTAACTCCGCCGATGCTTTCTCCAATGTTGCCGGCAGCACGCGAATAAGCGTGGTGTCTTCCTGCGTATTAAGCTGTTTTTGCAGCAGCCGATTCGTATCATTCAACACATTCGCCAAGACCTGCCGCGCCTGATCGGCGTTCAAGTGGCTTTCGACAACGGCGCTGGAAAGTATCTGACCGACGCGGAAGATGACTTGCCCTTCCCGCAGGCTGACGATATTGGTGCGTAAACGTTCCGCTTCCGCATCGAGTTTCTGAATGTTTTCGGTCAGTTCGCCGCGCATCGTTTCCAATTGGGCGATTTCTTCGGCGGAGGCGTGCACATCGTCCTGCGCTTTACGATACGCATCTTCCACCACTTGCAGTTGCGCGCGCATGTAGCTTTCCTGCTCCTGCGCCAGCGCCAGTTGCGTATTCGTTTCGCGCACGCGTTCGGTCATGCGATTGTATTCCGTGGTTTGTTCCGCCAATTGCGCTTTACTGCGTTCCAATTCAGCATTCTTTTGCTGCACTTCGCTGCCCAAACGGCTCAGTTCGCCCTGCAACTGTTCCATACCGAAAAGCGCCGTCCGAACGTTCTCGGAAAGAGCGCTGAGAACGCCGATCGTCATCAAGGCGATCATGATGCCCGTGAGCACCGTAACGAGAATCGACGTGTACTTCGGTCGCATGCCGAAGAGCGAAATTCGTTTTTTGCCGACCTTGCTGCCAATTTTGTCGCCCAAGAAAGCGATCAAACCGCCCATTACGGCCAGCACGCAAAAAATTAAAATGCCGATTTCCATACCTGCTCCTTTACCGTGAGACGCGACGGATCAAGATGATTCCCGCCACGACCGCCAAAATATTCGGCAGCCAAACCGCCACCGCCGGCGCAAGCACATGCCCCTCGCCCAGCGCCGCGGTAAATGTCATTAACGCATAATAGATAAAAATAACGATGACGCTCAGTCCGAAACCGAGGGACGATGAAGAACGCTGCCGCTGCACACCGAGCGGCGCGCCGATTAACGCGAACGCGAAGCTCGCGAAGGGTAACGAAAACCGCTGGTGCAGTTCCATTTGCAGGCGTGTCGTATCGACGTACGCCGCTTCAAACGCCTGTATCTGCTGCGTCAATTCACGAATCGTCATCGTTTCCGGCTTTTTCTTTACTTCCGTCACCTGCGTAGGTGTCGTCGTGAACGGCAAAACCTGCTCTTCAAACCGCAACATGCGATCCACGCCGTCGCCGCCCGAAAGATCGTAAACAGTGCCGTTGGATAATACCCAATGGCCGTCCTGCCAACGCGCCTCGGGCGCGTTTTCTATCCGCACCAACTGATTATTTTGAAATTCCTGAATGGTAATCGTCTGCAAAACTTCGCGCTTATCATCGTACTTACGCGCATACAGCAAATGCCGGATCGAGTCATCGTTGACGTCTTTCAAAACGATGTGTTCATGCACCTGAGGTTTGACGTTATTTTTGATTTCGTGATCAATGGTGTATTCGTATGCGTATGTGGCGGCCGGAACAACGTATTCGTTAAACAATACCGTCGCCATGCTGATGACCAAGCTCAACGCGATAATCGGCGCGATGAGACGAGTGAAGCTTTGTCCCGCCGTACGCATGACGATGAGTTCGCTGCTGCCCGACGTCCGCGCGACAGCCATTAACGCCCCCAGCAAGACCGACATCGGGAAGGTATAGACAATAATCTTCGGCAAGGCCAGGAAAAACACCTTAGTGACCGCCCAGACGGAAGCCCCGTAAGAAGTCAAAAGCTGCGCGATACGAAACAACAGGTCCGCGCCGATGAAGATCGCGGTAAACGCGGCGACGCCAAATAAAAAAGGCGCGACAAACTCCCGTAACATGTATTTATCTAAAATCCGCATACGCATCTCCTGCTCTTGCCTCTTTTATCTTATCACATTTTTCCACAGCGTTTAGATTAAACGGAAGTTCTCGCCAAGATAAAATTTGCGCGCCAGCGGGTGTTCCGCCACCGTATTGGCATCGCCTTCGAGAAGAATCTTCCCTTCATTCAAAATGTAGGCGTGATCCACAATCGCCAAGGTCTCACGCACATTATGATCGGTAATCAACACGCCGATATCGCGTTCCCGCAAGTGGGAAATGACGGTCTGAATATCCGCGACCGCGATGGGATCGACGCCCGCAAACGGCTCATCGAGCAAAATGAATTGCGGATCATGACACAGGCAACGCGCAATTTCCACGCGCCGCCGTTCCCCGCCCGAAAGTTGGCTGCCCAACCGCGTTTCCACGCGTTCGAGGCCGAATTCCGCCAGCAACGCGTTCGCCCGTTCATCGCGTTCCTTCGGCGTCAAATCCTCCCGCGTTTGCAAGATCGCCAAGAGGTTGTCACGCACGCTGAGCTTGCGAAAAACGGATGCTTCCTGCGGCAAATAGCCGATGCCGTACCGCGCCCGTTTATGAATCGGCTCCCGTGTAATATCCGTGTCGTCGACCGTAATGGTGCCGGTGTCCGGACGCACGATACCGACCATCATATAAAACGTGGTGGTTTTTCCCGCGCCGTTGGGTCCCAGCAGACCGACCGCTTTGCCCCGCTCGACATGAACGCTGACGCCGTCGACCACACGCCGTTTCTGGTAGGATTTCGTGAGATTATGAGTAGCGAGCCGCATCTTATTGTCCGCCTCTGATGACGAGCGTGCTGCGCCCTTTCGTTTCGACCGCCTGTTCTTTCAAGCGCACTTCCAGCGCCGGCCCGTTCAGCGTGTTTCCGTTCTGCACCGCATGGGCATTGCCCGTAAGTACGGCGAATCCGTCATCCGCGCCCGGCGTTTGCGTGTACGTGATCGCATCCGCCGTGGCTGCAAACGCCTGCTCCGGATGCGAAAGGCTGACTCCGCCCGTGCCGATCATGCGAATTTCATTCACATAGGCTTCGACGTGGCCCGCCGTCATTTCCGTACCCGGTACAGCTAAGTACGCATTACCGTCAATCGTGCCGTAACCGTCCGACGGACGATAGGTGACAGTGGCGCCGCGCAAGGTGCGGTCATCCGCATGCATTTCCACGCCGCCCGACGCCGCCAGCGACTGATCGGCATAAGCCGTCACCGTGGCCGCGGTGAGCGAAGTCGCGCCGTCAACATAGGAAACGCCACCAGACAGCGTCGCGCTTTGATCGGCGAAACGGTAAAGCCCCTCGGTGCCGGTCATTTTCGCCGTGCCGCGCGTAATCACGACATTGCCTTTCGCCTGTGCCGTATCCTCATTGCCGTTATAGGTCAGCGTATCCGCCGTAATCGTAGTATCGACCGCGCCGACGCTCCATGCCGTCATGACAAAAAGCGCAAGCGCTGCCATTGTTATCCATCGTTTATTCATTGCGCTTCATCCCCCTTCACGAGCCGCGCGTTGCCGCTTACCGTGGCCTGTCGCAACGCGCGATCGGCGACCAGCTCATCACCGGTGAGCACCATGCCGTTACGCTCAAGACGAATGCCGTCCGTCGCGGTCAGCTTACCGGTGCCGCCATCATATAAAAGATTATTCACTTTGACATAGGTATCGTTATCGCTGCGAATTTCGACGCTTCCCATTAGACGCACCGTTTTTTGCATATTATCGACTTCGCCTTTTTGGGCCTGGACATGAATTTGATGCGGACCGTCGCTGAATAACGCTTCCGCTTCTTCCAGGTACAAGACGCGCGTCTTCGGATTCATCATGATACGCTTGGCGGACAGTTTCCAAATCAATTCGCCATTTTCTTCCTGCTGCAGATCCACGCCTTTGAATTCGACCAGGGCGGTTTCCTGATCCGGAGCAGATTCCGGTCCGACGCCGAAAAAAGCGTACCAAATACCGCCGGCAAACAGCAACAGCGCGCCGATCGCCAACAGCCACCATTTCGGTTGTTTCATCATCGCACCGCCTCGTCTCCCCGATACCGTCGCATTTGTTCCGGCTCCGTCCACCAACGCCGCTGGACCCACAACCATTCCGGCGGGTAGCGGAGAATAAAATCTTCTATTTCCCGCGTGCAGCGCTGCATTAAACGGTCGACATCCGCTTGCTCGTCACCCGTGTCTTCATAGTAAAAGGGCTCGCCGATATGGATCACATGCCCGCTCAGATCTTCGCGGCGGCGAATAAACAACGGCACAATCGGCGATTTAAACCGACGCGCGAACACGGCCGGCCCCTCTACCGCGGACGAAACGCGATTCAAAAACATCACCGGCACGCCGTTGACATCGCCGTCTTTATCGGCTAAAAAGCCGAGAATTTTTTTGCGTTTGATCGCTCTTGCGGCGCCGATGATTTCGGAGCCGCCGCTATGAAATACATCCAGCCCCGCCATCGTGCGGAAACGATTTAAAAGCGCCGTCACCGTGTCATTGGGCTGCCGCTTCGCAATCGTGGTGGTGGGAAATCCCGCCAGCGCAAGTCCCGCTCCGAGCCACTCCCAGTTGCCGATATGCGCCGTCAGACCGATCACGCCGCGTTGCTCCGCAAGCGCGGCATGCAAACGCTCGGGATGATCCATCGTAATATAACGTTCCAAATGCTCCCGTTCCGCCACGAGCCGCGGCGTATAAAGCACTTCGAGCGCTGTCATGCCGAGATGTTCAAAATGTTGCTGCAGTAACGGTTCGGCTTCTTCACGCGTGAGCGAAAGTCCGCTCATCATTTGGGAAAGCGCGCGATCACGCGGTTTTTTCAAGCGTTGTAAAACGGTCGGACCCAGCCAACGGCCGATCGCCAAAACACGTTCATAACGCATTTGGCAAAGCATTCGGCTCATCGTGTTCCAAAAAGTATACTCCGCGTTCACAGCCATCGTCCCTTCGTCCTTATACCGATTCTTCGCTGGACTGGTTTTTGTAAAATTGCACCAGTTCATCCCAACGGCCCTGTGCTTTCAGAACCATTTCAATCCATTCGCGCGCGGCGCCGTCACCGCCGTTACGACTGGCAATCCAGTCGGCGCCATCCTGCACTTCCAACGCGGCATCGGCCGGCGCCGCCGCGAAGCCGACGCGCGCCAGCACGCCGAGATCATTCAAATCATCGCCCATGTAACCGATTTCTTCCCAGCTCCATCCTTCTTCCGCGATGATTTGGGAAAGCTCGGCCACTTTATTCTGCACGCCTTGCCGGCAAAACGCCACTTTCAGCTCTTCCCCGCGATGTTGCGTAATCTTGGAACTGCGGCCCGTGAGCAGTGCGATTTTCAGTCCCGCGTACGGCGCCAGCGCCATCGCCAGGCCGTCACGAACCGAAAACGATTTCGCGAGCTCGCCGTCGTTGCCGATCTCGATCGTCGCCGGCGTCAGTGTGCCGTCGACATCAAATACTAAGAGCTTCAGTTTCTTGATATCCGCCATTATACTACCCCCTGCCGTAATAAATCGGTCAGATGCACTATGCCGATCGGCTGCGACGCGTCGCCGACCACCGGTAATACGGTAATCGGTCGCGGCTCATGACTCTGCATGACATGCAAGGCCTGCGCCGCTAGTTTTTCAGACGTAATAACATGCGGATCACGCGTCATAATTTCAGCCACCGAAACCTGTAATACTTCGGTTCCTTTTTCCAGCGCCCGACGAATATCGCCGTCGGTCACCAGCCCCACCAATACGCCTTGTTCATCAACGACCGATGTGGCGCCCAGGCCTTTGGCCGTCATTTCAAAAAGCGCGTTTTGCACGGTTGTCGTCAAGACCACGACAGGGTTCTGTTCCTCTTTATGCATGATGTCAGCGACCGTCAACAAAAGTTTGCGCCCGAGTGATCCGCCCGGATGAAACAGCGCGAACCGATCCGCGGTGAAACCGTGCATTTCCATTAAGGCGATCGCCAACGCATCCCCTACCGCCAAGGCGACGGTGGTGCTGGTTGTCGGCGCCAAACCCAGCGGGCAGGCTTCCTCTTCCACGCTGACATCCAAAGTGATATCGGCGCGTTTTCCCAAGGTCGACCCGGGATTGCCGACGACGGCAATCAAGCGCGCGCCGATTCTGCGCAATGACGGCAAAATGCCGATGATCTCTCCGGTCTCGCCACTGTTGGAAAGCGCAAGCACCACATCATCTTCCGTTACCATGCCCAAGTCGCCGTGGATCGCCTCCGCGGGATGCAGAAAGAAGGACGGCGTGCCGGTGCTGGCCAGCGTCGCGGAAATTTTACGCGCGATATGTCCGGATTTCCCCATACCGGTGACGACGATGCGACCCGCGGCGCCATTCATCATGCGTACAGCCTCGGCAAACGACTCGTCCCACCGCGAGGCCAAGGCTAAAATGCCGGCCGCTTCCGTGCGCAGAACATGTTCCATCGTCGTTTGAATGGTCATCGTATTTCACTCCGTTTGACAATTTCAAAAATCGCTTTAAGATCGGTCAATAAGGCTTCCAAGTCGTCCAGGCGCAGCATGTTCGGTCCGTCGGAAAGAGCTTCGTCAGGATTGTCATGCACTTCCATGAAGAAACCGTCTGCTCCCGCCGCGGCCGCCGCTCGCGCGAGATACGGCACGAATTCGCGCTGACCGCTCGAATGCGTACCCGCGCCGCCCGGCAGCTGCACGCTGTGCGTCGCATCAAAAATCACGGGGTAGCCCCATTGCCGCATGATCGGAAAGCCGCGCATATCCACGACCAGGTTGTGATACCCGAAACTGGCGCCGCGTTCCGTCAGTAACAGATTTTCATTGCCGGCTTCCTGCATTTTATGAAGCACGTTTTCCATGTCTTCCGGCGCCATGAACTGCCCTTTTTTGACGTTGACCGGCTTACCCGTCTTAGCCGCACCGTAAACTAAATCCGTCTGCCGCGATAAAAATGCGGGAATTTGTAAAATATCTAAGACCTGCGCCGCCGGTTCCAGTTGTTCCACCGAATGGACGTCCGACAGGATCGGTACGTGCAGTTCCTCTTTCAGCTGCGCGAGGATCGCTAAGCCTTTTTCCAGTCCGGGACCGCGAAACGATTGGTACGAGGAGCGGTTCGCTTTGTCAAACGACGCCTTGAAAATGTAATCAATGCCCAGTTTGGCGCAAATATCCCGACAGGTTTCGCCGATTTTTTTGGTCCGTTCGTATTCTTCAATGACGCAAGGGCCGGCGATTAAAAACAGCCGACTGCCATCCAAGCGTAAATTACCGATCGTTACCGGTTTCATTTTGCTGTCCTCCTTCAAAATAAGCGCGCGCGCGCAGGAGATCTTCCAGTGTATCGATCCCGATTAACTTCTTCGTGGTTTCAATGACGCCGATCCGATAGCCGTGTTCCAGCGCCCGCAATTGCTCCAACGACTCCGCTTCTTCGAGCGGCGTAGCCGGCAGGTCGGCAAAGCGCAACAGGAAATCACGACGATACGCGTAAATGCCGATATGTTTGCGCGGCTGATATTTATTTTCATGGCGCGGATACGGAATGAGCGAGCGGGAAAAATAAATCGCTTCCCCCCGCAGATTGGTAACCAGTTTGACGGTATTCGGATTTTGAAAATCCTCTTGCGCCAACGGCGCCGACACCGTCGCCATGGACCATTCCTCGGCCGCGGCCAGACGTGTCGCCAACTGATCAATCAGCTCCGGCGCGATCAGCGGTTCATCGCCCTGCACATTGACGATAATTTCGCAGTCGTCCAACTGCTGCGCCACTTCCGCCAGTCGATCCGTTCCCGTGGCGTGGTCGCGACGCGTCAAAACCGCCGTGCCGCCAAATTCTTCTACCACTTTTTGAATCCGCTCGTCGTCCGTCGCGACAATGACCGCAGCGGGCACTTTCGCTTTTTTCGCCTGCTCATAGACGCGTTCGATCAACGGTTTGCCGGCAATATCCAACAGCGGTTTACCCGGCAAGCGGGTCGAACCGTAACGCGCCGGAATAATACAGGCGGTTTTTATCGACTGGTTTCCCATTCGTCCTCCATGTGTTCCCAAAACTCATTTTCGCCCGCCGTCGCCGTCAGTTCCATCGGCAGGACATACCAGAACGATTCACGAAGCTGCAGTACCTGCAATTTTACCGCATCCTTTTCACTGACAATAATCCCCTGCGCTCCCGCTTTCATGGCGGTTCCTTCCGCGTGGCGAATATCGTCCTGCGTATACATGTGGTGGTCCGGGAGTCGCAAATGATCATGCGCGACCAAGCCCGCGGCCGCCACCGTCGCTTCAAAGGAAGCGGGATTACCGAGAGCGCATAATGTAATGAAACGACGCGGCAGTGCTTCCTGCTCCGTGGTTTCGCCATTTCGCCACTGCGCATAGCGCACCGGCTGCAAAGGGCGATGCTCCGTCCAAAGCAGCGGCACATGCGCGCGGAAATGCTCCAACACGCCCGCTATTTTCTCCCGTTCCGCCTCGGTTACCAGATCGCTTTTAGTGACCACATACGCATCCGCACGTTCCAGATGCTCCAACGGCTCCCGCAATAATCCGCGCGGCAACACGCGTCCGTTGCTGAACGGATTGGTGGCATCAATCAAGACGATATCGTAATCGCGTCGCAAGGACCAATGCTGAAATCCGTCATCGAGCAAAATGACCGTCGGATGCAATAATTTTTCGACCTGAGCGCCGATCGCGGCGCGGTTTTTGCCGACCGCCACAACTACGCCCGGCAGAGTTCGCGCCAAAAGGTAAGGCTCGTCTCCCGCCTGCTCGGCATTGAGCAGAATCTCGGCGCCGTTGCTGACAATCGCGCCGGTATTTTCACTCGCGCCGCGGTAACCGCGACTTAAAATCGCGACCCGCTCGCCCGCTTTTTGCAAGCGCCGCGCCATATACTGCACAAACGGCGTTTTGCCGGTGCCGCCCGCCACAATATTGCCTACGCTGATGGTATAGGCATGTAAACGATGCTGTTTAAGATGCCCCGATTCATACATGGATGCCCAAAAATTAACGCCCCAGGAGTAGATTCGCTCCACTCCGCCTAAGGTCGTCAATAATGCGCGGTCACCGATCGACTTCGGTCCATTTTTAAAAAGTTCCGTTGCTTTACGCTCTATGCTCACTGCGTTCGGCTCCTTTCCAATGAAGCGGATCCCGTTCGGCTAACGCGCAAAAAGCATCCACATTGCGCTTGGTCGCGCCTTGATTTTCTTCCACTAATCGTAACGCGGCCGCCCCCATTTGCGCAAGTCGCTGCGGCTCGGACAAAAGGCGCAGCAAATCCCGCGTGAGATTTTCCGCGCTCGTCATTCGGCAAGCGCCTTCGCTATGCAGCAGAGCGAAAATATCTTTGAAATTGAACATATGCGGTCCCACTAAAATGGGTTTGCCGTGGGCCGCCGGTTCCAATATATTGTGGCCGCCGACTTTGACAAAGCTGCCGCCGACGATCACGATATCCGCCAAACTGTAAATGCGTCCGAGTTCGCCGATCGTATCCAGCACGAGTACGGACACCGGCGCGTCCGTTTCGGCATGGTATTCCGTACGCCGCGCACCGACGAAACCGTATTTTTGTACCAATTGCAATACCTTGGCCGCCTCCGGAATCTGCCGCGGCGCCAAGATCAATTTCGCGTCGGGATACTGCCGCCGCACGTCGCCGAAGCTCGCCAGCAAAATTTCATATTCGCCTTCATGAAACGAACCCGCCACGATGACCGGATGCGCCTCGCCGACACCGAATTCACGTCGCAGTTCGTCGCGTTCCGCCGGAGTGACTTCGGCATAGGTCTGATCATACTTGGTGTTTCCCGTCACCTGGACACGCGCGGGGTCCGCGCCCATTTCTTCAATGTAGCGGGCGTCCGTGTGCGACTGCATGCAGAACCAGCGAATTTGCGCCAGCATGCGACGGGTAAAGCCTAAAATCAGGCGGTACCGTTTCATGCTGCGGTCACTGATTCGGCCGTTGACCATCATGACCGGAATTTCATTTTTTTCCGCCACTTGCAAAAAGTTCGGCCAAAGTTCCGTTTCCACCAAGAGGATCGCTTTCGGCTTGACGATATTGACGATGCGCTCCGTAATGATCGGTAAATCCACCGGGAAAAAAATGTGCGCATCCGCTTCGGGAATAATCCGTTCCGCCATGCGGTGACCGGTCGCGGTGACGACCGACACGATCACGGTCTCGTCCGGCAGACGCTGCTTTAATTCGCGCACAATGGGACTGGCCGCCACAATCTCGCCGACGGAGGCCGCATGCACCCAAATGCCGTGGCAGTTTTGAATGCTCGTCAGTACCGGCTGGGGCATGACGCCGGCGCTCTGCCGTAGTCGGTCATAAAACCCCTCTTCAAAGAGCAGGCGATAGATCAATACCGGCACCAGCAACAGCCAATACAGCACCAGACAAATATTGTAGAACCAGTACATACTATTTCTCGTCTCCCTGTAAGCGTAACGTGTAAAGGTTGTAGTACATACCGTGCAGCGCCAGTAAGGATTGATGCGTGCCGCTTTCCACAATGCGGCCGCGATCAATCACTAAAATGTGATCGGCCTCCTGAATCGTCGTCAGCCGGTGCGCGATAATAAACGCGGTGCGGCCGATCATCAGACGTTCCAGCGCCGCCTGCACCAGCTGTTCGCTTTCCGTATCCAAAGCGGACGTGGCTTCATCTAAAATAAGGATCCGCGGATCTTTCAAAAGCGCCCGCGCGATCGCTATGCGTTGCCGCTGACCACCGGAAAGCACGAGACCCCGATCGCCGATCGGCGTTTGCAAACCCTGCGGCAGCTGGCGCACAAATTCTTCCGCATTGGCGGCGCGTACCGCCGCCGCCACTTCTTCGTCGGTCGCGTCTAAGCGACCGTAGCGTATATTTTCTTCAATCGTCGTGTTGAAAAGAGCGGTATCCTGCGGCACGATGCCGATCTGTTCGCGCAATGACGCCAACGTCACGTCCCGAACATCATGTCCGTCAATCCTGATCGCGCCGTCCGTTACATCGTAAAAACGCGGAATCAAGTTGGCAATCGTCGATTTCCCCGATCCGCTCGGCCCGACCAACGCGATTTTTTGGCCCGGCTCGGCATGGAAGCTGATACCCGACAGCACTTCTTTGGAAGGTTCATACCGGAAATGAACCGCGTCAAAAACAACATCACCGCGCAAAACGGGCAACGCGATCGCGTCGGCTTTTTCGCGAATGTCCGGCGTTTCGTCCAGCAACGCGAACACGCGCTCACCGGCCGCCATCGAACGCTGAATATCGCCGTAAAGCGCGCTTAAACGCCGTACCGGATTGGCTAAATTAATGGCGTAAATCAAAAACGCGATCAGTTCACCGGCGGTCAATTCCCCGTCGATGACGCTCCAACCGCCGTACCAAATAATCGCGGTGACGGCAATCGCCGCGATAAATTCGACGATCGGAGAAAGCTGGCTCGACTGCCGCGCCGCCTTCATCGCCGCGCCGAAACTCGCCTGATTGATCTGACGGAAACGGGCGATTTCATAATCTTCACGGAAAAACGATTTAACGACGCGAATACCGCCGATCGTTTCCTGTAAATGCGAAGTCACATCGGCGATGCGTTCCTGCATCATATGGCCGCTTTTTTTCAGTTTTCGACCGAAATATTTGATGGTGATGCTGACCAACGGAACAATAATGATGCAAAGCAACGTCAGCCGCCAATGTAAAATCACCATACCGACCAGCGAGCCGATCAGGATAACGCTTTCCTTGACAATGTTGACGAAATTATCGACAATCGCGGTCTGCAGCGCGCCGATATCATTCGTCAGGCGGCTCATCAGACTGCCGGTTTTGCGCGTATCAAAGAAGCGCAGCGATAAACGTTGCACCCGCGCGTACACTTCATTGCGGATATCAATGATCACGCGGTTCGCGATGTAACTCATCAGGTAGCCCTGTATATAGGAAAACACGCCGCGCAGGAAAAAGAGCGCCAAGATGCCGAGCGCGATCCAATTCAATGCCACCAGGTTTTTCGCGGCCAGTACGTCGTCAATGATGTTGCGAATGATCCACGGCACGGCAAGCGTGGTAAGCGCTCCCAAAATCATGGCGATGATGGCCGCTACCCCGCGCCGCCAGTACGGCACTACGTAATGTAATAAACGTGCGTAATCAGTCATTATTTTCCTCAGCGATTCGTATGATAAGATCAGCCACCCGCCCGACCGCGCCGGGCGCGCCCAATTTCTCCCGCACCATGGCTAAATCGTCCCGCAGGCGACGAGACGCTTCCTCATCCCGCCACCATGACGCCACCGCGTGCGCCAAGTTTTCGGCCGTGACATCCTGCTGCAAAAATTCCGGGATCACTTCCCGCCCGGCCACAATATTCGGCAAACCGATATGCGGGGTTTGCAAGACCCGACGACCGAGCCAGTACGTAAGCGGTGCCACTTTATAGCAAAGCACGGTCGGCAACCCGAGCAGCGCGGTTTCCAGGGTCACTGTTCCGGAGGCGGCCAATGCGGCATCGCATACCGTCATCAAATCATGCAGATGCGACGTCGTCATTTGCATATCCAATTCGGTCTCGGCCAAAAGCGGCGCAAGCTCCGCCTCGGAAATCGTGCTCGCGCGCGGCAACCAACATTGAAGCGGAAATTCTTTCGCCAAAAGCTCCGCGGCGGCCAGCATGGTCGGCAGCAGACTTCGCACCTCCTGCCGGCGACTCCCCGGCAACAGCAACAGTTGCTTTTTAGCGGGATCCATTTGAAAATGGGCGCGGGTTTCATCCTGTGACCATTCCGGCCGCACCAAATCCACCAGCGGATGCCCCACAAATTCCACGCGAGCGCCGTCTGCCCGATACAGCGGCACATCCATCGGGAAAATGGAAGCCACCGCCGCCGTATCCCGCGCAATCGCTTTGCCCCGCGACCGATGCCAAGCCCAAATCGTCGGAGCGATATAGTAGACCACCGGAATACCGAGCTCTTTTTTGACGGCTTGCGCGAGCTTCATATTAAAGCCCGGATAATCCACGCAGACGACCACATCCGGTTGCTGGCGGCGAATGGCTTCCACCAGTTCCGAACGCAACCGGAAGAAAAACGGTAATTTACGAATAATTTCCGCAATCCCGATGACTCCCAGGTCCTCAATATCATGCACGACCGTCACGCCGGCGGCGCGCATTTCCGCGCCGCCCATCCCCTGCATTTCAAGCTGAGGAACGCGCTCTTTGAGCGCGCGAGCGACGGCGGCCGCATGCCAATCTCCGGAGGCCTCACCGGCCGAAAAAAACACTTTCATCGGGACAACGACTCCGCGGAAACCGCGCAGATCGCCACGCCTTTTTGATCGGCGAGCGCGATGACTTCTTCCTGTTCCACAAATAAAGTGCGCTGCGCCTCAATCGCAAGCACCGCGCCCTTATGTTCCAGAAGCGAATGCAAGGTCGTCAAACCGATCGCGGGCACGTCAAAACGCACGTCCTGTTGCGGTTTCGCCGTTTTAACGACCACCGCGCCCTGACGCGCCAATGCGCAACCTCTTATAATGCAGGCATCCGTGCCTTCGATCGCCTCAATCGCCATCGCGGCTTGGCGCGCGACGACAACCGTCTGACCGATATCGAGCGCCCCGATCTGTTTGGCCAACGCGAATCCGAAGCGGATATCATCCCACTCCGCCGCGGTCGGCTGCCGTTTAGTGAACACTTGCGGCGGCGGCATCAACGGCGTGAGGTAGCGCGTCTGATCCAAAACGGTGACGCCGATGTCCGCCAATTCATCAACCAATGCCAGCATAATCGTATCATCTTTACGATCCCTTACCCGCCGCAAAAATTGCAGCGCGCGCCAATCCGGGATGCCTAAATTGCCATATAAAATTTCTTTGGTGACTTTGCCGAGCATCGTCGCCTCAGTCACGCCTTCCCGCTGCAGCGTTTTCAGTATCGAACCCAGTTTCGTGATTTTAATCTGATAAAACTGATCCGACTCTTGCGCCAACTCCGGTTCCACCGCATCGACGACGGCAATCGTCACGACACGTTCCCCCAAGCGCTTCGCCTCGCGCAAAAACGTCACCGGCAATTTGCCGATCCCCGCCAACAAACCGACTGTCGCCATAAACTCCCCCTTTTAACTTAGTTTATTTTATCACATTTGGCCCTGCAAGATGTGATTATTGCGACAATACGGGCTATCCGTCGCGAATCTTCAGAAAACTTTCATCCGCGCAGGCAGTTTCCCGTGACGTACGGTCCATATGCGCCTTACCCGTTCCATACGTCGCTCAATGTTGAACAATCAGTTTTTTCTCTCCCGCCGCTTCCGGTCTTGTTCTTTTACGCCTACAATGCTAAAAAGGCAAACAAAAAAGACGCGTTTCGCGTCTTTTTTGATGTAATTAAGATAAACGGTTTTTTCGTTTATCTGTCGTTTCTTACGCTTGCCGGATCAGCCTCAATAATTCAGGTGTACACGGCACGGCGAACTTGCATTCACTCCCCGCGGATAGGTCAATATCGCTCAATAATTCGCACCGGGGCAAGTCAACCGCTAAATAGCAGCCGTCACGGCACAGGATCTCTCCCTGCAACCCGATCGCCTCAATCCGCGGCCAGTCCGGCTCTTTTTTCGCGTCATGGTCAAACGTGATCAGCACGGTAAACGGTAGACGTTTCACCGCTCGTCCTCTGCCCAACATCGGCACGTCGATTAATTCCTCACACAGTTCAATCTCTGCCCGACAGTCGGCCAGCAGGTAACGCTCACCGCCGCCGGTTGCGTACAGTTTCCCACGCTCGACGGGCACCGTTTTTACAATTCGTTGCATGTTACCTCCTTTCGTGCAACAAAAAACCGCCTCAGCATTTCGCTTTAGCGGCTTTTAATACATCAGAGATAAACATGTATAACTTTTACCAATTTTCATTAGTTGTTATTTTGGTAATTATATCCCCCGCCACACCACAATCGGCGGCGCAAAGCTCATCTACAATTTTCTCTGCTGTATCAATATTTATCGGTTCGCCTTGATGTATGATAACGCCTTGCCCATTTAGAAATTTTATTTCATTTTCAGTAAAATGAACGTATAAATTTAGTTCTTTTTCCATTTTTTAACCTTCTCATACTTGTTTTGTAAACAGACAATAGTGCCCCTGTATCAGGGTTAATCACGGTTGTTGCGCGCTGTCCTAAAAATTTTTGAGATTTTCTTCCCTGTTTATCAATGGTCACATCATAAATATGCACCGGATTAATTATCGCATCTTTTGCGTCTGTATATAAAATCTTTCGTTCTATTGCCCTGTCAGTCGCATGTTTAGTTATGCTCTTTATTTCCACATGATTATCGGCAACAATCCCAATCAGTTTTTGATAGTCACCCGTAATAACTACATACTTATTATACCACTCCTCATAAGTCATATCCGGTATTTCTACCGTTTTCCCCGTCTCCGGATCTCGCGCCACTCTGCCGCCGTCATCGAGCAAGCCCTCAATGTACGGTACGGTCGTTGACCTGCAATGACAATGAAATGGCGGCATCGTTATGCCCGGCTTTGCGTCTTGTTCTTTTACGCCTACAATGCTAAAAAGGCAAACAAAAAAGACGCGTTTCGCGTCTTGATTGACAAATAACATTGGGCAACAAAAAACCGCCTCAGCATTTCGCTTTAGCGGTTAGTTGGCGCGCCTTTCCAACTCAGCAATTATTTTACATATTTTTTCCGGTGTTAAACAAACCGATTCTCCCGTTATTTTGTTAATGTAAATCGCCGGAATATCCAGCTCTTCCACATAATCAAACACATAATATGGCCCAAACTCACGAGCCGCTCTCAACTCCTGCCCGCAAGCTTCTTGTTTTGCAATAACCGTTGCCGCCCCCGCGCTAATCATGCGAATCTACTCCTCTTTTTGCTACACACTTATCGATCAGCTCTGAAAACTCTTTATCATCTCTCCGTCGGCTTCAAAATCAATCCATTTTAGCGCCGTGTCGGGAATCGTTCGCCGGAATAACTTCATGCGCGCCCTCCTTCCGCGCAACAAAAACCACCTCGGCATTTCGCTTTTGCGGCTTTTAGTATATAATTTCCGGCATATCCGGATTCGGCGGCGTGTTATCAAGTGGAACGCCCGTCCTAATAGCATCTCGCAGTTTCTTCGTCGCTTCGCTCAAGTCTGTTAATTTCTCAGGGATCGGCTCTCCCAATATCACATAATCCAACGCCCCCGCACCAAACTTCTCAAGATAATCCTTTCGTGCTTGTATCATTTGCTCAATGCTTTCTTGCCACGCATTACTAACTACACGCACCACCACGGTATCACCCCTTTATAAAAAAACCTTGAATCCTTTAATAATAAACGTCTAACGACAAATAACCCATCTCGTACACGTCTTTACCCTCTGCAACACATTTGTTTATCATTTCTATTACTTCATCATCTGGCATACCCCTTAGTAATGGAATGGTAGGGAATGTATCTTCAAAAGTCTCATCATATAATTTTATCGCCTCTTCAACTTCTTTCTTCATTTACCTCACTCCCCTTACTACTTCCATTTTTAACCATCTTGACCTGTCCTACCGCGCAACTTTTCTTCTATTCCTCATGCTTCATATTCGGCACGGTTACGCTTTTTCCTTTTTGAGTACATGCCACACGCGCCCCGTCATGAGTAAATCCGCATTATTGTGTGGCAGCAGCGCAGGATCGCTCTCTATCCTTCGCCATGGTTTAGCTGACAAATAAAAAACGCCCGCGGTCGCGGGCGTTACTTTTTCTATTCGCGGCGCACACGGCAAATACCGCGCTCGCAATTACGCAGGAAGCGTAACATGTGTTCCACTTCTTCCGACGCATCCAATTCGTGTTCCATTTCAGAAATCGCTTCCGAAAGGCGCAGATTGGAACGGTATAAAAGTCGGTACGCGCGTTTCAAGTCGCGTTTGACGTCGGCGGAAATACCGCTGCGCGCCATGCCGACACTGTTCAGTCCGACAACGCGCGCCGGATTACCGTCCGCGATCACGAACGGCGGCACATCCTGAACTACTTTGGTCATAGCGCCGATCATGCAGTTACGACCGATTTTCACAAACTGATGAACACCGGCCATACCGCCGATGACGGCACGGTCTTCAACGACTACATGGCCCGCCAGACCTGCGAAGCTGCTGATCACTACATGGTTACCCACATTGCAGTTATGCGCGACATGCGTATACGCCTGCAAAAGGCAATGCGAACCGACGTGCGTTTCCTGTCCTTCACCGGTCGCGCGGCTGACGGTCACGAATTCGCGAATGTCCGTATAATCGCCGATGGAGGTCGTGCTGCGTTCCCCTTCGAATTTCAAATCCTGCGGATCGCTGCCGATCGAGGCGCCGGGGTAAATGTGGCAATATTTGCCGATCGTGGTGTACGGATGAATAACGACATGCGCATCAATACGCGTGCCTTCTCCGATTACCGTATCCGCGCCGATCACGGCGTACGGTCCGATTTCTACGTTACTGTGCAGAACCGCGCTCGGATCAACTACCGCCGTTTCGTGAATATTCGGTTCATGCTTTTCTACAAGTTGTAATCCCATACTATCTCTCCCGCTATTTGCTATGTAAACTGTATGAATCAATTCAGTTTCATCGTTTATTTTATAATCCGTATTCCGGACAAATATATAACTGCCATTTTACGCTTTCTCGTGCCATTAGCGATGTCTAGAATGGGAATTCAATAAATTGCTCACTTTTTTGACTCAATTCATGCTTTTTGATCGGCTTGATTGTCTTTCTTGGGTGAAAGATAAAACATGAATTCGCCTTGCACCGCCAGCTCGTCGCCCACATATCCGCGGCAGGCGATTTTTCCTACATTTCCTTTGATTTTCAATATTTCGATTTCGCTGCGAAACGTATCTCCCGGCCGCACCGACAAACGAAAGCGAACTTTATCCATCCCGGTGAACATCGGCGTCATGCCGCGATGCTCTTCCGGATATAACAAAGCTACGCCGGCGACTTGCGCCATGGCTTCACATAAAAGCACGCCCGGCATAATCGGATTTCCGGGAAAATGTCCTTGAAAATACGGATCGTTCATGGTCACATTTTTGATGCCGACGGCGCGTTTCATCGGTTCCAATTCTAACATACGATCCACCAGCAACATGGGGTAACGATGCGGCAAAATTTCCATAATTTCAGTAACTTCAAGTTTCATACCGGATCCTCCTTTGCGACCGACTCGACCAAACGGCGAGCCAGCTCCGTATTCAGTTGATGACCGGACTTGCGCGCAATAATATGCGCTTTTAGCGGTCCCGCCAAGGCCAGATCACCGATCACATCGAGAATCTTATGGCGCACTACTTCGTCCGGGTACCGCAATTCGGAAAGCACTTCCGTCGGCGAATACACGACGGCGTTTTCCAGCGTCCCGCCGCGCCCCAGTCCCATCTTGCGCAGTTGCTCCAGCTCTTCCGTAAAACCGATCGTGCGCGCGCGCATAATGCTGTTACGGTAATTTTCCGTCGTGATTTCAATATCCATCGCCTGCAGCCGCAGTAACGGATGATCTTCTTTTTCGGCCAGGAAAGTAACGCGAAAACCGTCATACGGCAACGCGACAATAAATCTGTCATTCGGCGTATCGTACACGCCGACACTTTTTGTCACGGGTAAGTAGCGGCGTTCCGCGTCCTGCGTCACAATACCCGCTTCATCCAACAGGCCCACGAATACCGCCGCGCTGCCGTCACCGACCGGCGGTTCTACCGAGTCCAGTTCCACGATGATATTATCGATCTCCAGCGCCCGAATCGCGCTCAGGACATGCTCGACGGTCGTCACCATGACCGCTCCGTTTTCAAGTGTCGTCGCCCGCATCGTATTCGTCACATAACGAATCTGCGCAGGGACCGTATCGTTTTCCGAGATGTCCGTGCGGCGAAACCGAATCCCGCTATCCACCGGCGCGGGGACAAACGAAAGCCGCACCGGTTGCCCGGAGTGTAAACCGATCCCCGAGTAGGTCACTTTTTTGGCGATTGTTTGTTGTAAACTCATCCGGACTCCTTGCGTTGCAAATTTAATCATTGACAAATTAGTCTATTTATTAAGTATAACGAAAAACAACTTTGGAAACAAGTTTCAGGGCAAAGAAAAAGTTCCGCCGAAGCGGAACTTTTTACGCGTGTTCGACTTGTTCCCAGGCCGCTTTGAGTTTGGTCGCAATGCCCGGCATCTTGGCTTTGGTGACCGCGCACACCGCCAAACGCACACCGGCCTTCAACGGCACGGGGAAAATATTATCCCGGTTCATCAGCGCGCAAACCGCTTTCGAATCACGGCTCGGCACGCTCAGGAAAAAGCCGGCGCGATACGGTAAAACCGGCAGTTCCACTTCGGCCGCTTCCTGCATGAAGAGCGCGGCGCGATCACGGATAAGCGCGAAATATTCCGCCTGTTCCGCTTGGAACTGTTGCAAAAGTTTCGCATCTTGACTGATCGTAACCAATGTTTGCATGCCGGCCCGATTAATATTCGACCAGGTCGCCCGACCGGTATATTGGTTGATGTCTTTAAATTCCTGCGCGATTTGCGGCGAAGACGTGATGCCGATCATCGCGCCGATACGTTGTCCGTACATGGTAAATCCTTTGGACATGCTGTAGCAAACGACCACGAGCAAATTCTCCGGCAAATTTTCGAAGTGACGGAAAAAGCTCCGCGACGTTTCTTCATCGCCCGCGAAATCCAGGTACGACACATCGACGAGGAGGATCACATGTTTCTCCGGACGCGCCGCGACTTCTTTCAGCGTTCCCAACGCCTGCTTCCAGTCTTCGTCGGAAAGGCTGTAACCGGTCGGATTATGCGCCGGCGTGTTTAAAATCACGAGCACCTGATCCTGATGCTCCGCGATCGCTTCCACATGCTGCGCGAAATCGTCCTGGTTCCATTGCAGATCATCGGTAAACAGGCGGAAGGTGCGAAGTTTGCGACTGTTGTCATTGCAAAGCACGCTGTACGCGCCCCAGTACCAGTCGCTGGTCAACACTTCATCGCCCCATTCGGTGTAATTATGAATGGTGTTGTGAATGCCGCCGGTACCGCCGGCCGTGGCCACCGCCGCGATCTCCGCCGCGGGTCGGTACGTGCCGAAGCAACGGTTCTGCACTTCGGTAAGGAAGTCCGGCAGACCCGCGATCGGCGCGTATTGAATCACATCACGCATCGAAAGACCACGATAGACTTTCTCTACCGTCGGCAGGCATACCAGATTTTCGTTCTCATCCAAAATCGCGCCGATGGTCGCGTTGGTTACTTTTTCTTTACCGTATTTCTGCGCTGCTTTGACCGCCGCATCATTGGCGCCGAAAATCACATCATTCGCCTTTTTCCCATAGGCTTGCGGTGCTGCTACACTTATCGTCATGACTATCCCTCACTTCCTTCAAATTGCCTATTATTATAGCACACTTGTCCGCATGCGATGTATTTTGAGTGGAGTAAAACGGGTCCTGCGCGCTTGCTTTCAGGCGATACATTTCGGCGCAAAAAAACAGCCGTCCTAGTAAGGCGGCTGTTTTTTTATTTCGTTACGACGTGGGAAACGGCGCCGTCGTTCGTCATATCGTCAGCGCGTTGCGTTTTTCCGGTTTCCGCCGCGTCAGGTTGCGTTTTCGGTAAGGTTACCGTAATCGCGGTGCCTTCCTTCGGCTGACTCGCCAAGGCCAATTCGCCATGGTGCAAGGTAACGATATGTTTAACAATCGCCAAGCCCAGGCCGGAACCGCCGGTCTCTTTCGAACGACTTTGTTCCACGCGATAAAAACGTTCGAAAATATAATTCTGCTGTTCAATGGGGATGCCGAGGCCGGTATCTTTCACCGTCAACGTAACGTCGTCTTCACCGTCCCGGATGGTCACATCCACGCTGCCGCCTTCGCGATTGTATTTGACCGCGTTATCCGCCAAATTCAAAACGAGTTCAAAAAGCAGACGAGCATCGCCGAAGACGTAACCCTGATCGCCGTGAACCCGCATCCGAATGTTCTTTTTCTCGGACTGCATTTCCAAAAGCTCGGTCACCTGCTCGGCAATGTAATGAAGCGACACATTTTGCCATTGATACGGTTCATTCGCCTCTTCAATACGCGACAGACGCATGATGTTTTGAATGAGTCCCAGCAGGCGATTCGATTCCTGAATCATCCGCCGCGCGAAGTTCTTCACTTCGTCGGCATTATGATACATGCCGTTCAAAAGCAGTTCGGCGTAGCCGCGGATCGAAGTGAGCGGCGTATTCAATTCATGCGAAACATTCGCCGAAAATTCGCGGCGGCGTTGTTCCGCCAAGGCGGTTTCCGTCACATCGCGAACGACCAGCAATACGGTAAAGTCATTATTACTGCTTTCCGTACGGCGGGCGCGCACGCGATAAACCCGCTCGCCCAAAGTAAGTTCGGTGGACGATTCACCGGTTTTCATGGCGTCCTGAATGCAGGTCAGCCACGCTGAGCTCTGATCCAGCGCGGCCGCGCTTTGGCCGTGCACATCGCCGTTCAATTGGAAAATCTTGGCGGTGACATCATTGTAGTCCAAGATCGATTGACCGCGATCCAGCAAAATGACGCCTTCCGTAAGCGTGTCCATCATGCGACGGGTACGGTTGCGTTCGTCATTAATTTCATCAATGTAATGCGAGATGTTTTCCTGCTGCGCACGTGTTCTCGCCAAGATGGGATCCAGTTCCGGCACGCCGAGCATGTAGGGCACCGGTTGGCCTGAGATCATCGCCTCTACCGCATCCCCCGCCTGGCGCAACGGCTTCAAAAGATGCCGCGTCAAGTAACCGGCCAGGAAGAAACAAGCGATCAGGATGACCGCCAGTACGCCCAAAACGCCCGGCAACGCGCGTTGCATAATCTCGAATAAACTGCCGCGATCCACCGCCGTACGCAAGATCGAACCATCTTGCAAACGCAGCGCATAGTACGAAGTTTCCCGCGCCAACGTACCGGATTCCCGGCGGCTCGCGCCTTCGCCATGGGCCAAGGCGGCCTTGACTTCTTCGCGCTCCAGATGATTTTCCATTTGGTCCGCGTTGTAAGCCGATTCAAAACGAACTTTACCGGACGCATCAATCCAAGTCACGCGCGTCATGTCGTCGATACCGGCCACCGATGCCGCCAGCCAGTCGACCGGTACCGGTTGATTCCGCATGCCGTCCGCCAGTACGGTCGTCATCTGTTGGAGATGCGTTTCCGCTTCTTTACGGACGCCGGAATAGTAGAACCACATGCTTGCCAGTAAAGTCAACAGCACCGCTACGATACTGATGCTCACCAATGCGGAATAGATGCTTTTTTTCATCGTTCTTCACCCAGTTTGTAGCCGACGCCGCGCACCGTTTGAATCATGCTTCCCGCATCGCCAAGTTTTTGGCGCAGACTCATAATGTGCATGTCGACCGTGCGGCTTTCAATGAAATGCGTAATCTCCCAAACGTGTTCCATGATCTGTTCGCGGGAAAGAACGATCTCTTTATTCAGCAGCAGATACGCGAGTAAGTCAAATTCTTTGGCCGTGAGCGTCACATCTTCGCCGTCCACCTGCACGCGGTAGCGTTTACGATCCAAGCGAATCGGTCCGCATTCATACACATCTCCCGCGAATGCGCGGTAGCCCTGGCGTCGTAATACGGCGCGCACGCGGGAAATCATTTCCATAATCCCGAACGGCTTGCGAATGTAATCGTCCGCGCCGATATCGAGACCGGTGATGACATCATATTCCGCGCTTTTGGCCGTCACTAAAATCACCATGACGCCGTCGTAAGCCGCATGGCTCCGTAATTTGCGTAAAATGGTTAAGCCGTCATCACCGGGCAACATAATATCGAGCAATATCAGATCCGGTACTTTTTCTTCCAGCGCCGCAAACAATTCTTCGCCCGATTCGAATTTACCGACTTCGTACTGCTGACTCTCCAGCGCGTACACCATGAGGTCGCGAATATTTTCATCGTCTTCTACACAATAAATTAAGGCCATAGATTTTCACTCCCGCCGATCGCCGATGGCAAATAAAACCCATTCCGCGGAGGACGCGGCGTGGTCGCCGATCTTCTCCAAGAATTTTCCCATCAGCAATGCATCGGGTAGCAAGGGGTCCGGCGAATCGCCTTCCCGTAATTCTCGAATAATTTCTTCGCGCAACTGACGAAACAGCTGGTCGACAGTATCATCACGATCGATCGTGCTCTGCGCCAAGTCCTTATCAAAGCGGACCAGCGAGCGCAACGCGCTGTGCAACATGTCGCGTCCTTCGGCAAGCATATCTTCCAGAATATCCCATGCCGGGTCCGAGCGCATTTCGCTTTCGTCGGCAAGCTCTACCAGCGCGCCGGCGAGTTCCCCGATACGTTTTACATGAGACGCCATTTTGAAGATAGCCGACACCAGTCGGAAATCAGACGCCAACGGCTGTTCACTTGCCAAAAGACGCAAACAGTTTTCCTCCAGCTTACGTTTGGCGGAAACGATGCGACGCACGGCCTCATCGACTTCCTTGTACGGAACGCTGTCTCCGTCTTGAAAAATCGTCGATGCCATTTGCAACACATCATCCGTCCAGCTGCCGACCGTAATGATGTCGTTACGCAACTCGTTGAGTTCGCGTTCTAATCGGATTCTGACCACAATATACCTCGCTTTTATTATACCAAGTCGAACGTTTTTCCGTTCAACCGAAACGTCCGGTTACATAATCTTCCGTGCGCTGTTCCTTGGGGTTCGTAAAGATGACATCCGTCGCATCTTTTTCAATGACTTCACCCAACAGGAAAAACGCCGTCGAGTCTGAGCAACGCGCCGCCTGTTGCATATTGTGCGTAACCAGAACGATGGTGTATTGCTGTTTCAATTCTTCAATCAGGTTTTCGATTTTCAATGTGGAAATCGGATCGAGCGCGGACGTCGGTTCATCCATGAGAATGACTTCGGGATCGACCGCAATTGCACGAGCGATGCAAATACGTTGCTGTTGCCCGCCGGAAAGAGCGAGCGCGCTTTCATGCAGACGGTCACTGACTTCGTCCCAAATGGAAGCCTGTTTCAAACTGCGTTCCACCGTTTCATCCAAAATCGATTTCTTTTTGATCCCCATCGATTTCAGCGCAAACGTGATGTTATCATAAATGCTCATCGGGAACGGGTTCGGCTTTTGGAATACCATCCCGATCTGCCTGCGCAGTTGATTGACATCATGTACATCAAATACATTTTGTCCGCGATACAATACTTCGCCGGTGATCCGACAGCCTTCAATCAAATCATTCATCCGGTTAAGCACGCGCAAGAATGTCGACTTGCCGCACCCCGACGGTCCGATCAACGCGGTGATCGAGCGTTCTTCAATCTCCATATTGACATCAAAGAGCGCTTGTTTTTCCCCATAATAGAGGTTTAAGTTGTTCACTTTAAAAGCCAAGTCGGACATCTTATTTTCTCCATTTATTCATGACAAGCGAGGAGATCTCGTTCATCAAAACTACGACTACAATCAAGATAACGCCGGTGGCGTACGCTTTATCCGTGTGAATACCTTCGCTGGAAAGCGCGTACATGTGAATCGCCATCGTTCGGCCGGACTGCATCAGGTTGCCCGGGATTTCCGGAACGGTGCCGATCGTATACATCAACGCGACCGTTTCACCGACGATGCGGCCGATCGCCAAGATAACGCCTGCTACAATCCCGCGGCCGGCTACCGGCAAAATAATTTTCAAAATGGTATCCCGTTTACCTACGCCCAAGCCGTAGCTGCCTTCGCGCAAACCGGTCGGCACGGTCAAAAGAGCTTCTTCCGTTGTCTTAATGACAAAGGGAAGCACGAGGATCGTCATTGTTAAAATACCGGAAATCAAAGAGTATCCCAGCTGCAAGAAAATAACGAAAAACAAAAAACCGAACAAACCGTACACGATGGAAGGAATACCGGCGAGCGTTTCGCTGGCCATCCGAACCCATTTTACCAACCACGAGTCGCGTTGCGCGTATTCCGTCATATACACGGCGGTGCCTACGCCCAACGGTATCGCCAAAAGCAATGTGCCGACGGTCAGGTAAATCGTCGTGATCAATGCCGGAAAGAGTGAAACGTTAGAGGTATTGTATTTATAAGCAAACAGTTCGGCGGTCACGAACGGAATACCGTTCCAAAGGATGTGTACCAGCAAGTACACCAAGACACCCATCGTGAGCGTAATGCCCAGCCAAACGGCTGCCTGTACGATCCATTCATAGACGCCGCGCGTTTCCCCACGACGTTGGCTCATGATTTAACCAGCCTTTCACGTAAAAACAGGAACAGCGTATTCAATAACAAAATCATAATAAACAAAATGGCGCCGGTCGCAATCAACGCTTCCCTGTGCAGGTCTGCCGCGTAACCCATTTCCAAAACGACATTGGCCGTCAAAGTACGCGTCCCGTCCCAAAGTGACGACGGAATCACCGCCTGGTTGCCCGCGACCATGATAACGGCCATCGTTTCACCGACCGCGCGGCCGATACCCAAGACAAACGACGCCAAGATACCGCCGGAAGCCGCCGGCACCATGATCCCGACCACGGTACGTTCGTGGGTCAATCCCAAAGCGCGGCCGCCTTCGTAGTAACGATCCGGTACCGTGGAAAGCGCCGACTCGCTGACAGAAATAATCGTCGGCAAAATCATGATGGCAAGCAATAACGCCGCCGTAAACACGCTGTTGCCGTTGCCGCCTAAATACCCACGAACCATCGGTACCATGACAACCATCCCGAAGAAACCGTAGACGATCGAAGGGATACCGGCCAATAATAAAACTAACGAACGTAGGACACGCCGCCACTTTTCCGGTGCAAAAAAAGAAAGGCAGACGGCTGCCGCCAAGGCAACCGGTCCGCCCATCAAAATCGCACCGAGAGTGACCAGCATACTGCCGATGATCATCGGGAAAATCCCGTATGCGGGCGGTACGTCCGTCGGGCGCCAACTTGCTCCCAAAAGGAAATCCTGCAGACCGATGGTAAACATCGGCGGGATTCCTTTGGCAAAGATAAAGAGCCCGATGAGGAAGACGCATATGATGGACATTGCCGCCATCACATGCACCGTCCAACTCATCAACTTTTCACTTGTCTGCGAATTCATCCGCTCACTCCCGCTTCTTACCGGCAGATGTTATTTCGCATCCTGCCATTTCGTAATTTTGCCAATATAAACGTCACGAACGGAATCCGCTTTGATGTTTTCTACGCTGTTCGCTTTGTTGACCACAACTGCCAAACCGTCTTTGGCAATAACGTTACCGTCTACTTTATCTTTTTCGCTGTCTTTCAATTCACGCGATGCCATACCGAGGTCGGCCGTGCCGCTGATCGCCGATTGCACACCGGTCGTCGAGTCGCTCTGCTGCACTTCGACTTTCAGGTTCGGGTTGGCTTTCTGATAGGCTTCCGCCAATTTTTCCATGACCGGAGTTACCGAAGACGAACCCGCGCATACGATTTTGCCGGACTGGTTCGCCGGAGTGTACGCCGCCGGAGCTTGATCCACCGCGATGTAGCCGTTGTCAGTAACGATCTTCTGGCCTTCTTTACTGTGGATAAATTTCAGGAAGTCTTGCGCTTGCGGCGTCAGACCTTTTTCTTTGTTGATGACGACGTTGAACGGACGAGCCAATTTGTACTGACCGTTCATAACATTCGCCGGGGTCGCTTCCACGCCGTCAACTTTCAACGCTTTTACGGTATCGTTCAACGAACCGAGGGAAATGTAGCCGAGCGCATACGCGTCGTTCGCTACGCTGGTCATCATGACGTTGGTACTGTTCGTAATCTGCGCGGAGCTCAAAGTGCGGTCCACTTTCTTACCGTTTTCTTTGACTTCAATGCCCAACAATTCTATGAACGCGCCACGCGTACCGGAACCGTCTTCACGGGAAATAACGTGAATATCTTTGGCCAAATCAAAAGCCGCTTTGTCACCGCCGGAGCTGGATCCGGAACCGCCACCGCAACCCGCGATCGCTAATGCCATTACTACACCGGCTGCTGCTAAACCCAAACGTTTGCCTTGTTTCATCTTTTTCGTTCCTCCTTTGGAATCGATACGAATTGGTATAACTGCATAATAGCGAAAGACTGTCAAAAGACTACACAGCATTTGTAAATAAATTGTAAAAACAAAGTTTTTGTAAGCTGCATTGAAAATAAATCGGACAAATTTTCTATCGCCTCTTAAGAAGTCCTTTATTTACAATGTCTGCGCATCTTCAAAACATTACGATAAATCATTTTAATATTTTTACACTTTTACAGGCGTATCATTATATCGTGTTTTTATATTTTCCAACGCGGCTTCCGACAGCGATCGGAATCTCCCGATTTTATCCGAATACGTTTTGCAAACATCATGTTGTAAAAGCGGTACAAAAAAAGAGCGGTGCTCACCGCTCTTTTTTATACCCATTTTTGCTTGTCTTCTTTCGTCTGCAATTGCTGCTGCTTTTCGTGTTTCTCCGCCCGCAGAAACGTGTGCACAGCTTCGGCGGCTTTCCGATTCATGCCGGGCACGGCCGCCAATGCTTCGACGTCGGCCGAGCGCATCGCGTCCAAATTCGGAAACGCCTGCCATAGCGCCTGACGACGTTTCGGACCGATGCCGTCGATATGATCCAATATAGATTGGAAATTCCGCTTGCTGCGCAGTTTACGGTGGTACGTAATCGCGAATCGATGGGCTTCATCACGCACTGTCTGCAATAACTGCAGCGCCGGTAAGCGATGATCCAACACAATCGGTTCGTTGCTGTACTCGGTAAAAATCTCTTCGATCCGTTCCGCCAGAGCGATAACCGGTGTTTGAACGCCGCACTCGCGAATAACGGGCAACGCCGCATGCAACTGTCCTTTACCGCCATCGATGACGATCAGATCCGGCAACGGCCAATCGGGATGATTTCCGTAACGGCGCGCCATAATTTCACGCATGGAGGCGAAATCATCCGGCTTGCCCTGCACGGTTTTCAATTTGAATTTGCGGTATTCGCTGCCGGTCGGTTTGCCGTCGATCAAAACACTCATGGAGGCGACGGTCTCCGCGCCCTGGATATGACTGATATCAAAACACTCAATGCGCTCGGGTAAATTGGGCAAATCCAAAATTTCCGCGAGATCGCGCACGGCGCCGCTTTGTTTATCCACCGTGTGCTGCCATTGCAATTCTTTATCCGCCAGATACTTCGCGGCATTGTCCTGCGCCATATCTTTCAGACCGCGACGGAAGCCTCGTTGCGGCACGGCGATTTTCACCTGCGAACCCCGCTCCGCCGTCAACCATTCACCGAGCAGTTCGGCATCGGCCGGCAAAAACGGCACGGCCACTTCTTTCGGCACGCGGTCCGCGCTGCCGGTGTAATAATTTTTGATAAATCCGGCCAATACTTCCGCATCACTTTCACCGTAGGAGCCGCTGACCATATAGTTTTCTTTGCCGATCACTTTGCCGGCGCGGACAAGTAAAATGACGACGCCTACTTTATCCGCCGTACGAGCGACGCCGATCATATCCAAGTTGCCGGCGGCGGCCACGATGTTTTGCCGCTCCTGCACGCTTTTCAACGCGACGATACGGTCCCGGTAGCGGGCCGCTTCCTCATAACGCATCGCCGCGGCCGCCTCTTTCATGCTGTTTTCCCAGCGGTGCAGCCACTGCCGGTTTTTACCTTCAAAAATATCGCAGACTTCCTGCGCCATTTGATGGTACGCGGCTTGTTCCACCCGGCCCATGCAGGGCGCCTGGCAGCGTTTCAAATGGTATTGCAGACAGGGTCGTCGCACTTTCATCGACCGACAAGTCCGCAAGGGGTAAATCTGCCGCAAGGTTTTCAATGTCCGCGCCACCGAACCGACGTCGGTAAAGGGTCCCAAGTAGCGTGCGCCGTCACGCACCAGTCGCCGCGTCATAAAGACGCGCGGATAGGCTTCCTGCAACGTGATTTTGATGTACGGATATGTTTTATCATCCCGCAGCAGAATATTGTATTTCGGATGCAAGCGTTTAATTAAATTGCATTCGAGAATGAGCGCTTCCAGTTCCGTTTTGGTCAAAATAAAATCGACATCTTCGGCGTGGTTCATCATGGCATTCACTTTGGGGCTGTTCTTGCTTTCTTCCCGCACGTAGGAACGCACGCGGCTGCGTAAATTCACCGCTTTGCCGACGTAGATGACTTTACCGAACCGATCTTTCCACTGGTAGACCCCGGGTGTGGTCGGCAAGGCGTCGAGCTTGGTTTGAATCCGCTCATTCACTTGCCGCATGACGATCCTCCACCTGACCGAGTTTTCGCGCTCGTTCCAACAATGGCGCCAAATAATGCCCCGTGTAGGATGCCGGCACGGCCGCCACTTCTTCCGGCGTGCCGGTCGCCACGATCGTACCGCCGCCAGAGCCGCCTTCCGGCCCCAAGTCGATAATATGATCGGCGCATTTAATCACATCTAAATTGTGCTCGATGATCACCACGGTATCGCCTTCATCCACAATTCTCTGCAAGACATCCATCAGTTTATGAATATCCGCCACATGCAATCCGGTGGTCGGTTCATCCAGAAGGTAGAGCGTCTTGCCGGTGCTGCGTTTCGCCAGTTCCGTCGCCAATTTGACGCGTTGCGCTTCCCCGCCGGAAAGCGTGGTCGCCGGCTGACCGAGACGAATGTACCCGAGTCCGACGTCCTGAATCGTTTGCAATTTTCGGACAATGGCCGGATGATTGGCGAAAAATTCGACCGCTTCATCCACTGTCATATTGAGCACATCGGAAATATTTTTACCCTTGTATTTCACTTCCAGCGTTTCGCGATTATAGCGCGCGCCGTGGCAGACTTCGCAGGGCACGTACACGTCGGGCAGGAAATGCATTTCAATTTTAATGATGCCGTCGCCCTTGCAGGCCTCGCACCGACCTCCGCTCATATTGAAGCTGAAACGCCCCGGCTTATAGCCGCGCAACTTCGCTTCCGGCGTTTGGCTGTACAATTCACGAATCGGCGTGAAAACACCGGTATACGTCACCGGATTGGAACGCGGCGTACGTCCGATCGGCTGCTGGTTGATATCGATAATTTTGTCGATATTTTTCGCGCCGGTAATGCTTTTATACGTGCCGGTACGGTGGTATTTGCGGTACAGACCGTTGGCCAATCCTTTGTAAAGGATCTCGTTGACCAGCGTACTTTTACCCGAACCGGATACCCCGGTCACGACCGTCAGGCAGCCCAAGGGGAACGTCACATCAATATTCTGCAAGTTGTGTTCACTCGCGCCGCGGACCACGAGTTTTTTGCCGTTGCCTTTGCGGCGTTGCGCCGGTACGGGAATGTAGCGCTTGCCCGCGAGGTATTGTCCGGTCAGCGATTGCGGCGTTTGCAAAATGGTTTTTAAATCCCCCTGCGCGACAATTTGACCGCCGTACTCACCGGCTCCCGGACCGATATCGACGATATGGTCCGCCGCGCGAATGGTATCTTCATCATGCTCGACGACGATCAGGCTGTTGCCCAAATCGCGCAGTCCTTTCAAGGTTGCAAGCAGACGATCATTATCGCGCTGGTGCAAACCGATCGAAGGTTCGTCCAAAATGTAAAGCACACCGACGAGACCCGAGCCGATCTGCGTCGCCAGACGAATCCGCTGCGCCTCCCCGCCGGACAGCGTGCCCGATGAGCGGGCCAGCGTCAAATAGCCCAAGCCCACATCATAAAGGAACCCGATGCGCGCATTGAGTTCTTTCACAATTTGGCGGGCAATGACCATTTCTTTTTCCGTCAATTCGAGTTCGTTCAAAAAATCGCGAATTTCCGCAATCGAAAGGCAGGTCAGCTCATGAATATTCAAGCCGCCGACCTTGAACGCCAACACTTCCGGTTTGAGGCGCGCGCCCTGGCATTCCGTACAGGGAACCTCCGTCATGTAGCGTTCCATTTCCTGTCGCTGACTGTCCGAGAAGGCGTCTCGATGGCGGCGTTTCACCATGGGAACGACACCTTCAAACGCTCGATCATAACTCTTGACTTCGCCGCGCATATTTTCATAGCGGAAACGGAATTTTTTAGACGTGCCGTCGCGCAAATAGCGCTTGCCTTCCGCCGGTAAATCACTGTAAGAATTATCCAACGTCAGACCGTACGATTTCAGGAACGGCACGAGCTGCACCATGAACCATGAGTTACGGTTCGTGGAAAGCGCTTGCACCGCGCCGTCTTTGAACGACAAATCGGGATCCGGTACGATCAGACTGAAATCCGGCTCCAGGCTCGCGCCCAGACCCGTGCAAACGGGACACGCTCCCAGCGGATTATTAAAGGAAAACAGCCGCGGTTCCGGTTCCGGTAGGGAAATCCCGCAATCCGGACAGGCGAAATGCTGACTGAATACGTATTGCGGTCCGTCCACCACCTGCGCATACACGACGCCTTCCCCTAAACTGAGCGCCGTTTCGAGCGAACCGGCTAAACGCTGCGCCAAGCCTTCGCGCGCGATCAGTCGATCGACCACCACCTCGATGACATGTTTGCGATTTTTCTCCAAATCGATCTCTTCATCGAGATTCCGCACTTCGCCGTCGACGCGTACGCGCGCATAACCTTCTTTGCGCAAGCGCTCCAGCGTCTTTTTATGCGTGCCTTTTTGCGCCCGAACGACCGGCGCCAGTAAGAGAAAACGCGTGCCCTCCGGTAAAGCTAAAATGGCATCCGTAATCTGTTCGACGGTCTGTTGCGTGATCGGCTTGCCGCAATGCGGGCAAAACGGCCGCCCTACCCGCGCGTACAAAAGACGCAGGTAGTCGTAAATCTCGGTCACAGTGCCGACCGTCGAACGCGGGTTGCGGCTGGTCGTTTTCTGATCGATCGAAATGGCCGGCGAAAGGCCCGCGATATAATCGACGTCCGGCTTATCCATCTGCCCGAGGAACTGCCGCGCGTACGCGGACAAAGACTCTACATAACGGCGCTGTCCTTCCGCGTAAATGGTGTCAAACGCGAGAGAGGACTTGCCGCTGCCGGAAAGTCCCGTAAAAACAATAAATTTATCCCGCGGCAGACGCAAATCAATATTTTGCAAATTATGCTGACGCGCCCCGCGAATGATCATTTCTTCTTTCATAGCACTCCTTTATTCAGCGATGACGACGCGGTTTTTTCTTCATCGCGCGCATCTTATCCCGTGCCTGCGAACCGAAGCGATCCGCCCATTCCTGACGCAAGCGCCCGAGTTCATCGCGCCATTGCGCCGCTTTTTCAAACTCCAAATCTTTCGCCGCTTGGCGCATGGCCTTTTCCGTCTCCACAATACGGGCATGCAAGCTTTCATCGGTCGCTTCGCTCATGTCGGCGTCATATTCCTTGCGCCAATCCGTTTCCGCCACCTTGGTCAGGGAAATTAAATCTTTCACTTCTTTAATAATGGTCTTCGGTGTAATATTGTGTTCCGTATTATACGCCTCTTGTATTTTGCGACGGCGCTTTGTTTCTTCCATCGCGCGCGCCATCGAGTCCGTGACATGATCCGCGTATAAAATGACATGCCCTTTGGAGTTACGGGCCGCCCGCCCGATGGTCTGGATCAAGCTGGTATCGGAACGCAAAAAGCCTTCCTTATCCGCGTCCAAAATCGCGACAAGCGAAACTTCCGGCATATCCAATCCTTCGCGCAGCAGGTTGATACCGACCAGCACATCAAATACGCCGGCGCGCAGATCGCGGATAATCTCCGCCCGCTCGATGGTGGCGATATCGCTGTGCAGGTAGCGCACTTTGACATCCATTTCTTTAAGAAAATCCGTCAGATCTTCCGCCATCTTTTTCGTGAGCGTGGTAATCATCACGCGCTCATTATCTTTCACGCGAGCGCGGATTTCGCCCAAGAGATCATCCATCTGACCGCGGATCGGCCGCACTTCCACCGACGGATCCAACAGGCCCGTGGGGCGAATAATCTGCTCGGCCATATTCGTCTGTACCGACATTTCATACGGGCCGGGCGTCGCCGAAATATAGACGATCTGATTGATCCGTTCGACGAACTCATCAAACATCAACGGCCGGTTGTCTGCCGCGGAAGGCAGACGGAAACCGTAGTCGATCAACGATAATTTACGGGAACGGTCACCAGCGTACATGCCGCGCAACTGCGGCACGGTGACATGCGATTCATCGACCATGATTAAAAAATCATCGGGAAAATAATCCAGCAGCGTGTACGGCGCTTCCCCGGGCGCGCGGCCCGAGAGATGCCGCGAATAATTTTCGATGCCCGAGCAGTACCCGATCTCCCGAATCATTTCCAAATCGTAACGGGTGCGCTGCTCCAAGCGTTGCGCTTCCAACAATTTATTTTCCGATTGCAATACCGCCAATCGTTCATCCAGCTCCGCTTCGATGGAGTGCAAAGCGCGCTCCATTTTCGCGCCGGTGGTGACGTAATGGCTCGCCGGATAAATCGCGACGTGCGTACGCTCGGCGATCACTTCGCCCGTAAGCGTATCGATTTCCGTCAGGCGATCAATTTCATCACCGAACATCTCGATGCGGATAATCTGCCCCGACTCGCCGACCGGAAACACTTCAATCGTGTCACCGCGCACGCGAAACGTGCCGCGGACCAAATTCATATCATTGCGTGTGTATTGAATATCCACCAACTTGCGCAGGATTTCCTCTTGCGGCTTCACCTGACCTTTACGCAGAGACGCCACCATCTCCGTATAGTCCTCCGGATCGCCCAAGCCGTAAATGCAAGAAACCGACGCGACAATAATTACGTCACGACGTTCAAATAAACTCATCGTCGCCGAGTGGCGCAATTTATCGATCTCATCATTGATCGACGCGTCTTTTTCAATATAGGTATCCGTCGACGGAATATAAGATTCCGGCTGGTAGTAATCGTAGTAACTGACAAAGTAAGCCACTTCATTATCGGGGAAAAACGCTTGAAACTCGCTCGCCAACTGCGCCGCAAGCGTTTTATTCGGCGCGATGATCAAAGTCGGTTTTTGCACCTCTTCAATCACTTTCGCCATCGTATACGTCTTGCCGGTACCGGTAGCTCCCAGCAGCACCTGCGCCCAATAACCGTCACGAATCCCCTGCGCCAAATTCGCAATCGCTTGCGGCTGATCGCCCATCGGCTGAAACGGAGCGTGGACTTTGAACGGAACGGGTGTACCGCTGTATGTTCTTTTTAAATGTTTCATAGTACCCCCTGTATATGCGTATTTCTCATATAATTATTATATCATATCTAAAAAATTCTATATTATTCCCTGATTATGCGCCACGCGTAATAAGCATGTCAGATAAATTATTCGCCGCCCGTTTTGACGTACAAAAAAAGTCTCGCGGTCACGAGACTTTCATTTTTATGGTGCGCCTAGCAGGAATCGAACCTGCGCACCCGGTTCCGGAGTTTTAAATCATGGTTTTTGTTACTTTTTCTAAAGCTACTAATTTACCACAAAGGGCTATAAATAAGCGTTTTGCCTGAATTTCTGCTTTGATAAACTTGGCCTATTATTGATAAATTTATAAAGTTAATAGAGTTATTGGGCTCAAAATTGGGCTCAATAACTTTTTTCTTTATCGGCCATCTTATAGATACCATTTTTGATAAATTTTTCCTATTTGTCTATTCAACAAGAAACTTAAAAAAGGACCAGATTTACAAATCTGCTCCTTTCATCAATACTTACTATGACGCCTTCTTCCCGGCCTTTAGCATCGCTACTTTTGTGTACGGCTTTGACGATGAGATCTGTTTGTTGTCCGAGCAGTGTGCGTCCCTGTATGTTTATATGTTTCCTCTTAATTATTGTTTTAACAATTCAATAATTTCATCCTGGGCCTGTCTGCCCTCCCTAAAAAATCTAGCCAAGGGATAGCAGTGACACATTCCTTTACCTACAATGATTTCGTATGGAGCTTTGTATTTTTCCATTGCTTTTTTAAATTCCTCCGCAAAGGCATAGAGGCATTCATTTTCGCCGTAATAAAAATATGTTTTCGGAAAGTCGGTAAAATCTCCCACAGTTCCGTCAAGCATATATTCAGGCAGATCTTTATCGCCTTTTGTAATTTCCCTTGCCGTTTTAAAATATGTAGGTTCAATTATTATGTCTTTGTGATTAAGTGCATTTACTCTTTCCCAAATCTCTTTATTTTCTTTTAGATTTACATCGGGTATGCCGCCCGGTGATACTGAAATTATTTTGCCGGGCATTTTAACAGGTCTTCCAATTGCATTGTTGTGCAAAAATATTCCTATTGCCAGACAAGCTCCTGATGAAAATCCCAGGACACTTATGTTTTCCGCCTTATAACTTTCTGTCATCAGCCTATAGGTTTCAAATGAAACTTCGTATGTCTTATCTATCTTTACATCTTCCGAGCAAAGTGGATAGAATAAAAACCAAACATCTTTGCCGGTTTGTTCCATTATTCTTTCCGACAAAGCAAAATCCAATTTGTCAGGTTGTGTAATCATTCCACCGCCAAATAGATATAGTACTGCTCCCTCTGCATGGCTCTTATTTTTTTGATAGGATATAAGCCTGTATCCCATAACGTCTCTTACAATGAGATCGTAATTTTTTCTCTCGGCTCTTTTCCTCGCTTTATCTAAATCAAATACCGCCTTTGAGTTTTTTCCCTTTGCATACTCAAGCATCTCTTCTTTGTTCTTTAAAAACACTTTTTTGACACCGGCAAGTCTTACTATTGTCGATGCAATTTTATATGCAACGCTCATTTCACCCCTCCGATTGATACTCAATTAATCTCAATTCCCAAAATTTAACATCTATAGATAATCCTTGTAAACTGGGTTCATTCTCTATTGCCTGTAATAAAGTAAAGGGAGTTACACATCATTTTCTAGATAGTCTCCGGCGGATTATTTTCTCCCAATAAGAAGGGTTGAACCGTAAAGTCCTAACAATAAAGCTTCTTTGTGACCCATAAAAAGACCCTTTGTTGTATCAATTAATTGCACATCTTCGTAGCCATCTTTTTTAAGCTTTTCGATAAATTTATTCATATCTCCGTATCTTGACTTACTCATCAAATCATGAATAACAAAAACTCCACCTTTTTTAAGTACACGAAGTGTTTCTAGTAAAAGTTTTTGTTTATTTTTCCCCGTTATATTGTGATAAACATAGTTGCTTGTTACTGCATCAAAGCTCTCATCTTCAAATGGAAGCTTGACCGCATTGCCATTTTCAAAGCTCACATTTGTTACTCCCTCAGCCCTCGCATTGTCCTGGCAGAGCTTCTTTGAAAATTCACCCTTATATCCCCCGCTCCATATGTCACAACCCACCATGGTCGCTTTTGGATTTCTTTTTGCACATGCTATGGTAAGTGCACCGCTGCCACATCCTACATCAAGTCCAACTCCACCATCCGGTATCTCAACATACTCTGCGACACCTTCTATAATAGTTTTGGCGAGTTTTCTCTTACCCTTGTAATCAAAAGTTCGATACATATGAGAAAGCATGATTGAAAAGAATAAAAGTATCAAGGCTGCAAGTCCCAAAATAATTCCCCAGATAGTCCTTTGCCTTCCTTGAAGAATGAGGTCACTTGCACCAAATAAGATGAATAAAATAAGACATACAATACTTTCAGCAATCTTAGCCTTCAACAATCTTTTAGGAACCCAGTTTTTGTAGTCAGCTTTTGTCTTGTTATCAATAAAATTTGATTGTTTCATAAAAATTTCTCCTGTAAATAATAATTTTAATCTTTTGCCTTATAAGCTTATAAATTCACATTAGTATAGTTTATCAATAAGCTTAGGTAGTAAATAAAATATATTAAGTTAAACCAACCACCGCGAATAATCATGTGCAATCCCTTTGGCAATCTCCCGGCAAGAGGAGTGAGAGTCAAAAGAAATATAGGTGTAAATAGAGCTTGCCATATTGGAAATACTGTGAATCCAAATAAAATTATCAATGTTGTTCCTATGTTTGCTATAGCCATAGTTCCAAAAACCATTTTTGCTTGAAATTTTAAAAATTTTAAAAATTCATCAAAGGCTCCCTTGTTTTCGTATCTTGATAAAAGGCCTAAGTAGGCACATTGAATATGATAAGAGCCTCCCAGTATCATGCCAAAAATATTTATTAAAAATACAAAGCACGCAAGACTTAAATAATTTTCTTGACATGATAAAACAATATGATAAAAGCCAATACAATAAATAAAGGCAGATATTGGACCTAAAAGACCACCAAGGTATAATCTTTTTGTGCTAACATTTTTCATTATGCCAATAATGCTATTTATAGTATCTTTGCCATCGTAATCATTTGGATCATAATATAAAATCATGTCTCCCAAAAACATCAAGAATGAACCCAAGAGACCTATTAAGATACATTTGTTTAAGGTCATAAGTCTAACTCCTTTTTATATTAAATGATATTTATTATCATTATAATTATAGCATCTAACATAACACAGATTCCTTTCAATTATATGATTTACTGCGTTAAACTAAATAAAAAATAAAGGCAGTCCAAAGACTGCCTTTATTTTTTATCATATTGGAATAATCTATACCACTTTCAGGTTCTTCGAAATAGACAAATGGAGAGTCCCTATACATAACAGATGCTATTGCAAGTCTTTGCTTCTGTCCTCCTAATAAATAAATTCTTCTGCCATTTTTGTCTTTACTATTAAATTCTTGTAAACCTTTGATTTTTGTAAAAGCTCTTCATGGTCACCTTGGCTTTCTACTCTTCCGTTTTCAAGAACTACTATCTTGTCTGCATTTTCTATGGACTTCATTCTGTGTGAAATAATGACAACTGTCTTATCTTTAATTAAATTACTTAATGACTCTTGAATTTTTTTCTCGTTGTCAACATCAAGGCTTGCTGTAATTTCGTCTAATATCAATATCGGTGCATCTTTTAAGAAGGCTCTGGCTATAGATAACCTTTGTCTTTCTCCGCCTGATAGCTCAGCACCGTTTTCACCGATAACTGTATCAAAACCCTTATCCATTTTTTCTATAAAATCTGTGCAATTGGCAAGCTCTGCTGCTTTTATAACTTCTTCGTCACTTGCATCTTGCTTTCCAATCCTAATATTTTCCATGACGCTTTGATTAAAAAGAACCACATCTTGGAAAACTATTGAGACCTTATCAAAAAGAGATTCTGTTGATATTTCTTTTATATCTTTGCCATCAATTAAGATTTGTCCATCGTCATAATCATAAAGTCTTGATATGAGTTTCAAGATAGTTGTTTTACCGCATCCACTTGCTCCCACCAAAGCAGTTACCTCTCCTTGCTTAGCTTTAAAATTTATTCCATTTAAAAATTTTGCGTCTTTATTGTAAGAAAATTCAACATCTTTTAGATCAATATCAAATTTTTTCAAATTATAGTCTTCGCCCTCTTGTAATTCTTGATTTTGAATTTCTTTAAGTCTTTCAATCTTTGGCGTTAAATAAAATATCTCCATCATGCCCTCTTTGGATGCATCTAGAGAGTCTTTTATCTTCATAGCCGCTAGTAAATATCCTATAAGGTAGAGAGGGCTTATCTCTTTATTAATAATTAGATTTACCCCAACAAGTATTACGACAGCAAGGGAAATAAAGCTAAATATTGAAGATATGGACATAGTTAAAATAAGTCCTATTTCTGTCTTTAAGTGGACTTTTTCACTTTTATCCATTTTTTCATACAGCTTTTCTTTCATTTCCTCTGATAAGCCATAGGCTTTAATCTCCATTTGCATCTCGATATTTTCTTGAAAACTTTCAGAGTTTTCTCTTAAGGCGTCATAATATCTTTTCTCTCCCTTAACTGAATGTTTTTTAGATAAAGGTATAAATATAAAACTTAGAATCGTTGGAATAATTACAGCTAAACCCATCTTGACATTGCCCACTAGCATCATGATGGATATAAGCGGGAAGAATAGTGCCATGCCGCCCACTTTTGGTATCGAGTGGCTCATTGCATGCTCTATGCCTTCAATATCAGCCATAATTGTTTGTGAGAGATCGGAAATATCATGCTTAGAAAAGTATGATAGAGGTAGTTTTGATAAATTCTCTGCTGTTCTTACCCTTAAATCTGCACTTTCTTGATATGTTGTGCTATATAATTTATCGTATTCGATAGAAAGCAAAATATACATTGCTATCAAAGTCAAAACTGAGAATGCTAGATAAAATCCCTTGCTTTTGTCAATATTCTCCAAAACTTCTTGCGCAAAAATCATTAGTAATATGGCAGGAAGCATGGTTATACAATAAACCAAAAATGAGGACAGTGTTGCTTTAGTTAAATTCTTCGCTCCTTTATCTGTAAGAGCAAATCTTTTTTTATAAAACTCCTTCATTTAAAACTCTCCATTCATTCGCACTGTTAAAGAGCTCTTGCAGTCTCTTATACCTTGTATCTCTTGACATTAATTCTTTGTCAGAACCTCTTTCTATAATTTTTCCATTATCCATTACAAGAATTTCATCTACATCTTTAATTGTAGAAAGTCTATGAGCAATCATGATAACTGTTTTATCCTTCATAAGGTTCTTGAAAGCTTTTTGTAGTTCAAACTCGTTATCCGGGTCAATAGATGCTGATGCTTCATCCATAATAATAATTTTGGAATCCTTCAAAATTGCTCTGGCAATTGCAATTCTTTGTTTTTCTCCACCGGATAAATAAACTCCTTTTGAGCCTATGATTGTCTTTTCTCTTTCAGGGAATTTGTCTAATATCAAATCGCATCCTGCTAATCTTAAGGCCCTCATGACATCATCTTTGACCGCGTCTTTATTGGCTAAAGCAACATTGTCATAAATGCTATTCTTGAATAATTTTGAATCTTGAAAAACAAAGGAGATAGCTTTAATTAAGGCTTCGTCAGAATATTCAGATATTGGCATACCGCCTATCTTTATGCTTCCTTCATTAACATTGTAAAAACCTGATATAAGTTTTGCTACTGTTGATTTACCTGATCCAGATGAACCGACAAGTGCATAGGACTTCCCTTCTTTCAATTTAAAGGATAAGTTTTCAATGACGGCTTTATCATTATAAGCAAAGCTTACATTGTCAAAGTCTATATTATAGTTTTTGAAATTATTGACATTACCATGCACCAATTTGTCTTTTTGCATATCTTCGTAAAGCGCCTCTAAGGTATCTACTGCATAATTGCCTTGAGAGATGTATAGGGAGTACCACATCATTCTCATAAATGAAACAAAGAGGACTCCCGATAAAAATAAAATCATGATAAGCTCAAGCAATATCATCTTGGCGCTGCCTAAGCTAGTCATAAAATAAACTATAGGTATAATTAAAATTGCAATTAATCCAAAGAATAACCATTGATACAAAACATAAGGCTTTTTACAAGACAGTGAATAATCATAAGCATACTTTGAATAATCTTTTATCGCCTTATAAAAGCTTTTAAATGACTCTACATTTGCTCTAAATATTTTTACAACTTGCATTCCTCTAACGTATTCAACGGTCTCGGCACTTAGTTTAGATAGAGCTTCCTGGTATATCTTCATAAATTTTTGCTCGCCCATCATTGCCCCTAAAATTAAGCAGCCAATTATTGTAAGAGCAAGTAAAGTGATGCCAACCCTTATACTTACTATAAAGCCAAGTACAAGCACAAGCACGGGTGTAATTATTGCCTGAGAGCTATCAGGAATCATATGAGCTACAACCTGATGTGTTTGTGCGGCATTATCATCTATGATCTTTCTAATTTTCCCAGAAGGATTTAAATCAAAGAACCTAAAGCTTGCGTTCTCTAAACCATCAATTCCTCTTTTTCTTAAATTTGTTTCAAGCCTAAATCCCAATAAATGGGAAAAAGCTCCTGAAGCAAAATAAAATATTGCTCCTGCTGTTAATATAAGAGCAGATTTTATTGCTAAATTTTCTGCTCCAGATAAATCTGTATGGATAATTAAATTGTCTAAAAATCTGTAGATTAAATAGTATCCATATACTGTAAGTACAGCAGATATAGCAGAAAAAATTATAGCGAAAAATCCAAGATATTTTTTGTCTTGTACATAAGAAAATAGCTTTTTATAAATCTTCATAATATTATCTCCCTTTTCTTTGATATCCCGTTTAGATATAAATTTGTTTTGTTGATAATAACTATCATTACATTTTTATCATACATCGGTTATAATTACTAATACAATAGTTTTGAATTAATAAGGCTAATTGGAATATTGTCTAAAAGGGATAGGCGAATTATGAGTTACTATGATTTTGTAAAAGATTATATGAAGGTAGATGAATGTAAAAACAATAAGAAGTATTCAAGTGCAGGTCATACATTTTGTTGGAGCAAAAATAATTCAACTCATGCAGAAGGGCTTTATTGGTTTTATGAAGGAGATGGCTTCATTATTGATGTCCACGATTTTTATATCAGAGAAGAAGTTATTCAAAATAGTACTTATAGTATGTCAGACTATGTTTCAATCTATTCAAGCTACATCGTCAGCGCAAATGGCGAGAAATTTAGTCCTTATCAAACTTTGACTGCAAACTCTTTATGCACTCTTGATTTTGATAATATAAGAGATGACTTCCTGTTTTTATTACACGAGAATTCATATTATCTTTCTGTTTCTATAGGCTTTAAAAGAGAACTTTTGGAAAAGCACCTATCATCCATTAATATTGATCCAGAATCTTTTTATTCGACCTTACTTCAAACGAATCAAATTATACTTACAAAGGCCTTAGAAAAAGTGGCAATGGAAATATTAAATTGTAAGATGGACGCTCCTGCCGCTGATTTTTTCTTTAAAGCCAAAGCAAATGAATGGATAAGTATAGCAATAGATACCTACTTAAATAGGAAGAAATATAAAATTGAGTCTGATGATAATAAAGCACTTGAAGATGTAGCAAGATTCTTAGATGATCATTTCGCCATGAATGTAAATCAAGAAACCCTTGAAAAAATCTCAAGAATGAGCGGAACAAAATTAAAAAATTTGTTCAAAGAAAAATATGGTCAAAGCATTACAGAATACACCCAAAGAAAAAGAATGAATGTAGCTGAAACTCT